>DATCQG010000389.1:0-9325 GCA_036569625.1 Dermatophilaceae bacterium
ATCGCCTGCGACGCGATGATCATCCCCGCCGTCCTGGGCGCCAAGTCCGAGGTCCTGGACGTGGGCCGGGCCAAGCGGCTGTTCGCCGGGGGTCTGTTGGCCGCGATGCGGCTACGGGACAAGGGCTGCACCATCCCGGGCTGCACCGCCCCGCCGGAGTGGGCCGACGGGCACCACATCATTTCCTGGGTCGATGGTGGCAAGACCTGTCTTCTCAACGGGGCGCTGCTCTGCCCCCGCCACCATACGATCGCCCACCAGAGGGGCTGGACCGCGACCGCGACCGCGACCGAAGTGACCTGGCACTTCTGACCACCCAGACCCACAGCCCGCCGGCAACGGCGGGCACAGAGCCATGTCCGCGCCACAGCCACGCATGCACGAGACTTTGCGCTGGGCTTGCTTGTCCGGATCAGGTCTTGCGAGGACGATCACGTCCGCATGAGGTCGTGCGAGGACGAACTCGTCCGCGTGAGGCCTCATGCTGGATTTGCTTCCTCACGGGGCTTGTCGGCGCGCTCCTAGGCCACTCCTAGGCCCGTCCGGCTTGCTCCTCTGGGGTGGCCCGCCGGACGACGATCCGGGTCCAGGCGCCGAGGTATATGCGGTCGTCCTCGGCCAGCTCTCGTCGCTGGCCCGGGGGCAAAGCGTCGGTGGGTAGCGGCCCGCTAGCGGACCCGACGTAGGTGCCGTTGGAGCTCTGCAGGTCCTCGACCCACCAGCGCTGCCCATCCGTGGTCAGCTGGGCCTGGCGGCGGCTCACGCCGACGTCCGAGGCGCATTCGATCTCGGGATTGATATTGCGGCTCTTCGAACGGCGTCCGATCATCAGGCTCTGGGTCCGCAACGGCACCACAACGGGGAGCCCCGGGGACGGGCACGGCTCGTCGCTCTCCTGATCGGCGTACCAGTCCGGGTCCACCCAGACCTCTGCCACCCACTTGACCTCGACCGGTGGGGCAACAGAGCCTGTGACCGATGACGCCACGGAGTCCGGGGCGGATGGCGCCAAGGAGCCCGGGACAGCCACGCCAGCCGGAGCTGGCCCCAGATCCAGCGGGTTCGTCGATGACGCACTGCGGGGCATGGTCCCAGTCGTGAAGTCGTAGCCGCAGGCCTCACAGAACAACGCATCTGCGAGGTTCGCCACCGCGCAGTTCGGGCAGGGCTGGGTTGCCGAGATGATCCCGCTGCTCGCGTTGACCGCACCCGAGTCGGGCTCCGGCCTTGCTGGCGTTGAGCTGGAGTCTGAGGAGCTGCTGACGCTCGGCGACAGGGATGGGTCCATGGGCGCACCGCACGTGTCGCAGTAGTCCGTAGACGTGGATACGTGTCCATTCGGGCAGGTGTTGGTGCTCATCACGGGGTGCTCACTGACTGGTATTCATTGCTTGATGGCCATTTCTGGTCGCTCTTGTTCGGTCAGCCACTCTCTCATCTTCACGCATCCTCACTTCTTCACACATCTCGCTTCTTCACGCACTCACGGCTTCGTCATGCATGCTCACTTCTTCACACGCGTCGTCTTGGTCGAAGCGGTGTCCAGTGCCATCTCGTCCAGCTTGTCGACACCGCGACGCAACCGGACGGTTCCGGCGTTAGGGTCGTCGATGTCAACCACCTTCTTCAGCTTGGCCGTCGCCTCGTCGTTGCCCGTCTCGGCCGCCAGCTGTACGGCCCGGCCCAGCTTGGCAGTGGCGGTGGCGTCGTCACCGATGGCCTTGGCCGCGAGGCCCTCCTGGATGGCGTCCGCGAGCTCGGTCTGTCCGGTGTAGTGCGCGACCTCGGGGTTGATCCGCGTGGTCAGGGTGTCGTCGTTGGACCACATCGCCTTAACCAACCCTTGAGCGACCACCGTGTCGCCGATGGCCAGCTGGACCCGTGCGGCGAGCTGCTCCTGGCCGATCCCCTTTGCCGCCAGGCGAATTGCCACGTGGTAGTCGCGTGACTCATCTCCCCACGACCCGGTTGGGTACGCACCTGTCAACGCGTTCACCTCTTGGCGGCGCGAGGTCAGGTCCTCGACCGTTGGCGCAACCTGCCGGACGAAGGACACCTGCGCACCTTGTGGTGCCCACACCCGCAACATTGCGGACGCGACACCTCGACCCATGGACTGGCGCATCAACATCTCGAACTCGGAGGCCATCTGTGCGCCCGTCGGGATGATGTCGACGGAGCCCATCAGGGCCTGGGCGATCCGGCGTACCTCGGCCACCTGCCACTCGGACCCAACGCCCCGGCAGTCGCACTGAAACTGGCCTCTCGCCGCTTCGATCGCCGCGGTCAGCTGATCGGGCGTCTCATGCTGGTTCTCGCCGTCGGTCAACAAGATGGCGTGCTTCTGGGCCAGGGACGGAACCGTGCCGAACACACGCGCCGCCATGGTCAGCCAGGTCCCCATGGCCGTGCCGCCGTCCGCGCGGAACCTCGAAACAGCCCCCTTGGCTTCTGTGCGGGTGGCGCTGTCCATCCGGGCCATCCCCAGCTCGGCGAAGCCCGCAGGGAACGCCATCCGCGCCTCGTGCGTGCCGGCGATGACGGCGAACAAGGTGCCGTCGATGATCTGGTCGATGGCTGCTGCCGCTGCCTGCTGGGCCGCGCGGATGTTCACCTCGCCCATCGACCCGGAGGTGTCGACGATGACGATCTCGCCGGCATCCCCTTCGCCGGCCTGTCCTGCGGCGCCGGCGTTGGTGCAGGTCACTGTGACGATGGCATGCACATCGGTGCCCCCATCTGGCAGGAACTCGTTCTGGTAGACCTCAGCGGTGAAATCAGCCATCTCGTCGGGCTTCCTCTCGGGGTGAGAACAGTGGTGGGAACGGGTGGGGAGGCGGTTGGGGCGGGGTCGGGAGGCTGCGAAAACGTCGTGGGCGCATCGTGGGGCCGCGGGCGTTCTCGGGCGTCAGTTTGGATGCATGCGGGCCAGGGCGACCGTGATGTTGTCCTGACCGCCTTGGGCTATTGCCCACTCGACAAGTGCGCCGGCGAGTGCCAGCGGTTCGGCGGCTGAGGGCGAGCCGCTCGCTGTCCGCTCCACCAGAACTGACAGGTCACTCGCTGGCGAGCAGTAGTTCCAGAGCCCGTCGGAACACACCATCAGCCAGCCCGGCTCGGTGATCGTCATCGATGCCGTGGTGGGCGTGTGGTCCGGCGCGTCGACCCCGAGCCACCGCGTGATGGCATGGGACTGGGGACCCGTCTCGGCCTCCAGGCGTGGGACGCCCGACGCAATCTGCTCCTGGGCAAACGAGTCATCGACGGTCAGTGCTCTGGCGGAGCCGGAATCCGGGAGCCAGTAAGCCCGGCTGTCACCGACCGACCCGACCACAACGAGGTTCTGCTCCACCACTGCCGCGACGAACGTGCACGAGGCCGGGTTGCCGACTGTCGGGCTTCCGGTTGTCGTGCTGGCACCCACTGTCGTGCTGGCACCCACTGTCGGACTACCCGCTGTCGTGTTGCCCACCACCGAGCTACCCACCGCTGCAACGCTCTTGGCCCGTTGCGACACCTCGAGCACTGCGTCGCTGGCAGCGTTGGTCGCCGCCTCGATACGTGCGATCACCGCGGCGACCTGTGAAGTCTCGGTGCCCATACCGCGCGAGCGTGACGACGCGAGGACGGCCCGCGCCGCACGCGCCGCGGCCAGGCTGGCGACGTCCGAGTCGAGGGAGTTCGACACTCCGTCGCAGACGACGAGAACCGCCCGGGATCCGGGCTCGGCGTCGGCGGCCAGTGCCACGGCATCCTCGTTGCGCGTATGCCGTATGCCGCGGTCGCTCACCGCGGCGACCCACGGTGCGGGATGCTCGCTGAAGTGATCCCGAAGTTTGGGCGCGCGCGCACCGCAGGTGTCGCAGTACCCGTCGCTCGAGACCTTGCAGCCGCAGGCTTGGCAGGTGGACCCGGTCCCTCTCAGGTCGTCTGGCATCGCGGGCTCCTGGGTGGCCTCTTCGGTCGGCTTCGCCACGGCTGCGACAACAGTCGGAGTGAGCACGGCTCCGCAGGCCTCGCAGAACAGCTCGGAGTCCCCGACTGCCGTATGGCAGGTCGGGCACACCGTCATCGTCTCGCCCATGTCACTGCCTCGTCCATCCGCGAACCGAGTTTGCCCGATCGACGAGCCCCACCCTGTCCTCGCGGCTCTTCGCATAACCGGCCAGCGCGCGGTATGCCGCCTCGAGCCCTAGTCGCAGAGACGGTTCCGCGGCGGGTAGGCCGGCGATCAGGATGTCCGGTCGCGCGCCCTTGGTGCGCACCTCATTCAACGCTGAGTCCAGCACGCTGACCGACAGTGTGGCCCGGTCCGATGGGTCGATCGTCAGGGAGTCGATGCTGGCCATGGCTTCGGACAGTGCCGGCAGCCCGCGCCCCGAAGCGGCCAGCTGCCCTGCGCGCTGGCGGCGGGCCTGGGTGAACGCACGGCTGGTCGCCGGGACGAGGTCCAGCGCCGAGATGGCGCCGTCCAGGTCCCCCCGACCCGAGCGGATGCGGGCCAGCCCGAACGCCGAGGGTGCGATGTAGTTGGCGTCGGTTCGGGCGCAGGTCGTGTAGAGCGACTCGGCCACATCCAGCTCACCACTGGTCTCGCAGGCCAGGGCCAGGGCCAGCTTGGCGGCCAGCTCACCGGGTACCTGGCCGTAAACGGCGTTGAAAGCGGACTGGGCGGTGGAGGCGTCACCGCGGGCCAGCGCAGCCAGTCCCGACATCCACACTGCCCGCCACTCCCAGGGGTCGGCGGTGAGCATCTCCGTGACGACGGTGTCGACAACATCAAGGCGGCCACCCTCCAGTGCTGACCGCGCAGCGGCAAGGAGCACCTCGGGAGACGGTTGTGCCGCCGCCATCAGGGCGTCGAGCCTGGCCGCGGGGTCCTCGATGCTGACCGTGTGCAGCCAGGCGGCCATCGGGTCGCTCTCGTCGACCCGCAGCCCGGGCAGCTGCTGCCAGCTCAGAGTCTCGTCCGAGACTGCGGGCACCTCGAAGAGCAGGGACGACGTCGAGTGGATCGCTGCCCCCGCGCCGGGCCGGTCCGACACGACCTCGCGAAGGACGCCGAGCAGCTGGACCCTCAGCTCGTCGGCGGAGGCGAAACGGTCCGCGGGATCGGGCGCGCACGCCTTGGCCAGCAGGCGGTAGAGGGAGTCGTGCGCCTGGAACAGCGGCGTCTCGCTGACCGGCGGGAGGGAGGCAACGAAGGTCGACTGATAGCCGCGGAACTCCATTGCCAGCACCAGGAGCGTGCGACCGATCGTGAAGATGTCAGATGCCACGGACGTGCCAACCTCCGGCACCTCGGGCGCTTGGTAGCCGACCGTTCCATAGATCGCCGAGTCGAGGTCGTCGAGCCGGCGCACGCCGCCCAGGTCGATCAGCTTGACGGCATCCCCCACCTGAATGATGTTGTCCGGCTTGAAGTCGCAGAAGACCAGACCGAGGTCGTGGAGGTACTGGAAAGCCGGCAGGATCTCGACGATGAAGGCGATCGCCTGGTCGACCGGCAGCGCGTCATACCGGCCCCCGGCTGCCTCCATCCGCGACTTCAGCAGCGACTTCAGCGATGTGCCGCCGACGTACTCCATGACGATGTAGCCGGCGCCCTCATGGGTGACGAAGTTGTAGATCTCGACGATCAGCGGGTGCTCGACCTGGGCCAGGAACTGCCTCTCCGCGATCGCCGCCGCCAGGGCGTCTGCATCACCGGAGTTGAGCAGACCCTTGAGGACCACCCAGCGGTTTGAGACGTTGCGGTCGCGGGCGGCATACACCCAGCCGAGCCCGCCGTGAGCCAGAGCGCCGGCGACCTCGTACTGGCCGCCGACCAGGTCACCGGCCTTGAGCTTGGGAGTGAAGGAGAAGGGGTTGCGGCACTTGGGGCAGAATCCTTCGGTCCGGCCGGGTTGACCGTCACGGGAGCGGCCCACGGGAGAACCGCAGGAGGGACAGTTGCGCTTCTCCTCCGGAACGATCGGGTTCGCCATGATCGCGGCGGCCGCGTCCACGGCAGGGATCGGCGGGATCGTCGTGAGGCCGGCACCGAGGCGGGCGCCGCGCAGCCGCTGCGAGGAGGTCCCGACCCGACGGGTCACGGTGGACCCGGAGAGCGCCCGGGCGGACCCCAGCGCGGTGGAGGCCAGCCGGTTGGAGGCGCGCGAAACCGTCGACATGCTGCTGACGACCCCGGCCGGCTGAGTCGCGACCGACCTGTCGGGAGCCAACGGCGCAGTGCTGCTGGAGACGCCGCTGTTGGAGACGCCGCTGCTGGAGGTGGTGCTGCCCGGGGGCTGGGCTTCACCAGCGGGAGAGCCGCAGACATCGCAGTAGCCGTCCAAAATCGTTCCGGTGCAACCGGGCTGGGTGCAGGCGATCGCCGTCATGTCGTCCCTTCGGGCGTGGAGCGTGATGCGAGATAGGCCTGATGGGCTGCCACCAGAGCGCGGGCGCGGGCCATGTCAGTCGGCTCCGCGCGCAGGACCTCCTGGGCCCGGTGGAACAGCTCGTCCAGATCGTCATTGGCGTCACCGCTGGCCTTGCCGGTGGCGGTGTTGTAGGCGGCGGCTCGGGTCGCCTTGATGGCGTAAGCCTCGAGCCGGCCCTTCAGCTCGTCGCGTTCGTCCAGAGCTCTGGCGTATGCCGCGTGCGCGAGGTTCAGGGCGCGGCTGACCGTTGCCAGCCGCGCGAGGTAGGTGCCCACCTCGGCCGCTGTCTGCGGCACCGGCCCCAGCGCTGCGACGTCCGGGACGGCGAGTCTGGGCGCCGGGTCCACTGCCGCGACACAACGGGCGGCGAGGTCGCGGATCGCAGCGCCTCGGGCTTCGAGCTCGGCGCGCAGCTCGCTGGCACGCGTCACGTCGCGAACCGCCTCAGCTCGCGTGGCCGAGCCGACGATGAGGTCGCGCTCCATGCGGGCCGCATCGGCTTCGAGAGGCCCGACCAGGCCCCCGACATCGGCTCCCCGTTTGGCCTTCTCGACCATCTCGACAAGGCGCGAGTCGAGCTTGGTCAGTTTGTGGGAGAGGGGATCTCGGCTGTCCCGCGGCTCGGCTGCAATGAGGTCGCGCACCCGTTCCAGCTGGGCCCGAAGCGCTCGCAGACGACCGGTCAGGTCGGCGTCAGTGGGGTCAAGGGACAGTCGGGTCCGCAGGGATGCCGCCAGAGCATCCGACAGCCGCATCGCCTCCGGCAGGGACACGGCAAGCGCGCCGCTCGAGCTTGGCACGTCCGGCCGCTGCGCAAGGCGGGGGTCCAGGGTCGCATCCAGGCGGCCCCAGATCAGGGTTGAGAGACGCTCGCGCTCGGCCACCCCGACCCGACCCGAGTCCCAGGTCGCCACGAGCAGGTCATGCCGATCGGCGACCGCCTTCCACAGTGCCATCGACAACAGGACATCGCCGGTCATGGAGTCGGCGTCGGGTGCAGCGAGCGCCGCCTGGTCGAGCAGGTCGAGCTCTGCCCGCCGCTGGTCGCGCCACGCACCCAGGGCCTCGAGATAGTGCAATGCGTCCTCGGGCGTGATCGCCGTGCCGATCCTTCCCGGAGGCTCCGGCGTTATGGCGGTCTCGGTGTGCGTGATCAAGGTTGCCGTCCGTAGACCGGGGCCGGTGGCGCGGGTGCCGGGCCCAGGGCGCCCTTGAGCCAGGTGTCGTATGCCGTCGTCCACTGCCCGTCCGTGCGCATCTGCTCGAGCACACCGTTGATGAACTTGACGAAGTCCGGGTGTGACTTGGAGATCCCCAGACCGTAAGGCTCCTTCGTGAAGGCAGGGGCCTTGACGACGACGGCGTAGGGGTCCTGCGCTGCCAGCCCGGCCAGGATGGTGTCATCGCCGGTGATTGCGTCGACCTTGCCCTGCTGGAACAGCACGAGGCAGCCGGTGTGGGTGTCAGAACCCACAGGGACCAGCCCGGCGAACGTCTTGAGCTTGTCCATGCTGGTCGACCCGTTGGGTGCGCAGACCTTCTTGCCCTTGAGGTCCTCCATCCCTTTGGCCGTGGAGCCCTTGGCGACCAGGACCTTCTGGCCGGCGAGGTAGTACTCGGTGGAGAAGTCGATCTGCGCCCACCTGGTGCAGTTGATGGTCATCGCGCGCGCGACGACGTCAACGCTGCCGTCGGTCAGGACGGGGATGCGCTGAGCCGTGGTGATGACCCTGAACTCGATCTTGTTGGGGTCGCCGAAGATCGCCTTCGAGACCGCCTTGAGCATGTCGATGTCGAAGCCCTCGATCTGGCCGTTGAGCGGGTTACGTGCCCCCAACAACAGAGTGTCGGAGGAGACGCCCGCGATCAGTCGGCCGCGCTTCTGGATGGTGGCCATATAGCTGCCGGACGGCATGGTGGCACCGGGCGCGGGGTTCGCTCCAACAGGAGCGAAGGACGCCAGCGGGTTGCCGCAGGCGGGGGGCGTAGTGGTGGCGCTCGGTGCGGGCGTGGTGGTGGAGGGCGGAGCCGGGGTGGGGATCTGGGTCGTCGCATAGACCCCGCTGCTGGAACAGCCGGCTGTCAAGACGATGGCCAGTGCGGCGAACGCAGACCCGAGAGCTCCTCGGTTTGTGAGGCTCATCGGTACTCCTCCAACCGGAGCGAGACGCCCCACCAGGCTGACACGGCGGCAGCGAGTCCCACCAGCAGACCGATCCACGCTGCGAACGGCAGCCACGTGCGGGGCCCGTCCAGGCTGTCCGAGGCCGAGCGGCTGCTCGAGACCAGCGCCGCTGCGGAGCTCGAGTCGAAGGCGTTGAAGCTGACGTTGGCCGACAGGCCACCGGCTGATTTCGCACTCTTCCCGGTCGCCAGCTGGACCGCGTACTCCCACTGACCGCCGTCATCGGCTTTGCGGATCAAGCCATGGGTCTCTGCGTAGTTCACCCACAGTCCACTCATCTTCGCGGCATCAGTGCTCAGCTTGGCTGCGGCTGCGCTCTCGTCGGTCACGACCTGTGACGAGGCCACCCAGGCCTTCTGGAAAGCCGACCCAGAGCCGCGGGCGATGAGCGTCAGGCTCTCGTTCGACTTGGCGTCGAACGCGGCGATGCGTGCTGTGGCAGTGGCGAGCGTCGCGGCATACGAGCCGTCGCGCACCTGGCCGACCCGTGAACCGACGGCCGACAAGGAGATGGCGCCAACCACCAGGGTCACCAGGATGGCTGCGGTTGCCGCGGCGAGCGGGGGGTTGATGTAGCGATGGGTGCGCCACGACAGCCAGATCATGCCGCCGATCAGGACGAGCAGGGCCAGGATGCCGGTGGTGATGAGGGGGGCCGATTCCGCTGTTGCGTTGTCGAACTCGGCACTGACACGGGCTTCGTTGGCCTTGACCA
>DATCQG010000390.1:0-23922 GCA_036569625.1 Dermatophilaceae bacterium
ACCCGTCCCTGCCCCGCTCGGTATGACCGCTGCGGGGCCAGGTCGGGTCCTGACGGACGTCGTCCGGTATGTCGGTGGAGTCAGGCAGGCCCAGCTCTTCTCCCTGGTAGAGGTAGGCCGATCCCGGCAGAGCGAGCATGACTGCGGTGGCTGCTCGTGCGCGGCGCAGACCGAGAACGGCGTCCGGCTGCGGATCGCCGATCCCAATCCCGTTGGGGCGCTTGGTCCCCACCGGAAGTCCGAGCCGGGACGCATGGCGTACGACGTCGTGGTTGGACAGCACCCAGGTGGTAGGAGCGCCGACCGAGTCAGCTGCCGTCAGCGACGAGGTGATGTCGCTGCGCAGATCGCCGGCTCGCCACTGCGTCTTGAGGAACTCGAAGTTGAACACCTGGTGCATCTCGTCTCTTCGGACGTAGCGAACGAGGCGCTCCGGCGAGTCGACCCACGCCTCACCGCAGAGGATGCGGTCATTGTCGCCGGAGTCCCCATCAGCGCCGATCCGGTTGTAGGAGTTGATGACTCGACGCCATGCCCGGTAGATCTCGTGAACGCCATCCTGGTCCCACATCGGTGCTCGCCTGTCGTCAGCCTGATCCGGCCTACCGTCGGAGTCGCCGAGGATGTGCAGCGGTTCGTCCCAGTCGGGCAGCCCCGCTTCCTTGACCAGAGCATTGGCGACGTCGACCCGAAAGCCGTCGACGCCCCGGTCGAGCCAGAACTTCAGCACATCCTCGAACTCGGTCCGGACCTCGGGGTTGTCCCAGTTGAAGTCGGGCTGCTTGACGTCGAACAGATGGAGGTACCACTGGCCGTCGTCCGAGCTGACCCTGCTCCAGGCCGAACCGCCGAAGACGCACTGCCAGTTGTTCGGAGGCAGGTCGCCCATGGGGCCGATGCCGTCACGGAACACATAGCGCTCCCGTTCGGGGCTGTTCGGGGCAGCGTTCAAGGCAGCCCGGAACCACGCATGCTCGTCAGAGGAGTGGTTGGGGACCATGTCGACCATGACCTTGAGACCGAGGCCGTGCGCGGCGGCCAGCAGCGCGTCGGCGTCGGCCAGTGTCCCGAAGAGCGGGTCGACGTCGCGGTAGTCGGCCACGTCATAACCGGCGTCGTCCTGTGGGGATGTGTAGAACGGCGAGAGCCAGAC
This sequence comes from Dermatophilaceae bacterium, assembly GCA_036569625.1. GTDB lineage: Bacteria > Actinomycetota > Actinomycetes > Actinomycetales > Dermatophilaceae > UBA4719. Next base: position 1,154 of record DATCQG010000390.1, read on the forward strand.
GGCGTCCACGCCGAGGTCGCGCAGGTAGGGGAGTCGGGTCGTGATGCCGGGGAGGTCGCCGACCCCGTCACCGTCACTGTCGGCCCATGAACGCGGGTAGATCTGGTAGATCACGGCAGAGCGCCACCATGGCGGGTCCGGCGGGGAACCGGGGTGGACGGGCGAGGAGACCAGCGTCGTCATGTCAGTCGTCCAGTGAGTTGACCATGGAGTCGGCGGCCCCGACGAGGTAGTCACGCAGGATCCGGTCGTTGGCAGGCGCGAGCTCCAGGCTTTCGACCGCCGCCATCATGTGAGTGAGCCACCGGTCGCGCTGGGCCGGTGTGACCTTGAACGGCTGGTGGCGCATCCGCAGTCGCGGGTGGCCCCGCTGCTCGGAGTAGGTCGTCGGACCGCCCCAGTACTGCTCGAGAAACATCCGGAACCGCAGCTCGGCGGGCCCGAGGTCCTCCCCCGGATAGAGCGCCCTCAGCTCGGGGTCGCCGGCCACGCCCGTGTAGAACTCATGGACGAGCTTGCGGAACGTCTCGTGGCCGCCAACCTGCTCATAGAAGCTTGTAACTGTCACGGCGCAATCCTTTCAGGCTCAGGTATGGGAGCCCCCGGGCCCGGCACCATACGGCGGCGCAACCTGCGGGGCACGGATGCCGGCCTGGTCGAAAGCGGCCTTGACCCGCTCGCGAATCTCCCGAGACACCGGGAAGCTCTCGTTCGGCGCGCACTTGGCGATGATCCGGACCGTCACCACGCCGCCGACCATCGACTCGACCCCGGCCACCACAGGTTCCTCGAGCAACCGCATCTTCCAGTCTTCCGACTCATCGAGCTCGTGTACCACAGTGCGGATCAGCGGCAGGACCGTGTCGAGGCTCTCGCTGTAGCCCACGGGGATGTCCACCACCGCGGTCGACCATCCCTGCGACCGGTTGCCGATCCGCACGATCTCGCCATTACGCACGTACCAGACGACCCCGCTGGCGTCCCTCAACCTGGTGACCCTCAGCGTGACGTCCTCGACAGTGCCTATCGCCTCACCTGTGTCGATGACGTCGCCCACGCCGTACTGGTCCTCGAGGATCATGAAGACTCCGGACAGGAAGTCCTTGACCAGACTCTGTGCGCCGAAGCCGAGGGCGACACCCCCGACACCCGCCGATGCCAGAAGAGGTCCCAGCGGCAGGCCGACCGTGGCCATGACGGTGAGCAGGGCCAAGGTGAAGATGACGAACGTCGATGTGCTCTTGAGGATGGCGCCCATGGTTGCCGCGCGTTGGGTCTTGCGCTCCTCGTCCAGCCCTGTTGCCTGGGCAAGGATGCGGGTCGCCCGGCGAGGCGTCTGGCTCTCGTTCCGGGCCGCCCGGGTCAACGCGGTGCCGACGACCCGGTCGATCGCGCGATGCAGCAACCATCGGAGCAGCAGTGCCCCCGCGAGGGTTCCAACGATGGTCAGGGACGGCGCGACCAAGCCCTCCCACCAGCTCACCTGGTTGGCAATCGGGGCGGGCAGCGTGCCATGGGGCACCGAGATGAGGGGGGCGAACGTCATAACCGCTATCTTTGCCAATGGTTGGGCGCATGCGTGCACCGCCACCCGTGAAACACTCGCATGCGAACCCCAACGCTGGCTTCCGAAAGGAATGACGTGCCGACCCCTGCACCCTCGCATGCACTTGCCGAGCTCGCTCGCAACTTCGGCGTCGCCACCGAGTACTGGGACTGGCAGGGCAACCACGTCATCGTCAGCGCACCGACCATCTCGGCGGTCCTGGAGGCCCTTGGCCTCGACGTCTCCGACGATGCTGCCATCACGAGATCTCTTGCCGTTGTTGCAGATCGGGCCTGGCGTCGGACCTTGCCCGGGATTGTCGTATCCCGTGAGAACTGGCCCGCTTGGGTGCCGCTGCACCTGCCCGACGGCGCAGCCGCCGACATGTGGGTTGTCCTCGAGGATGGCTCACGCCGCGAGATCCGCCAGGTCGATCACTACGTCGAACCCCGGACCATCGACGGCCGGGCGACGGGTGAGGCGACCTTCGAGGTGCCGGGCGACCTGCCGCTGGGCTGGCACACCCTCAACGCTCGGATCGGCAAGGACAGCTTCTCGACTCCGCTGGTCGTGTCGCCGATCGCCCTGGCCCTGCCCTCCGCCTTGCAGCAGCGGAGCGCATGGGGCCTGATGAGCCAGATTTACTCCGTGCGCTCCCGTCAGTCCTGGGGACTTGGGGACCTGGCTGATCTCGCCGACCTGGCAGCATGGGCGGCGGACGATCTGGGCGCGGACTTCGTCCTGGTGAACCCCCTACATGCGGCCGAGCCGGTGGCCCCGATGGAGCCTTCGCCCTATCTGCCCACCTCCCGACGGTTCGTCAACCCGATCTACATCAGGGTCGAGGACATCCCCGAGATGGGTTACCTCGCCGCCGCGGAGAAGCAGATGCTGGAGTGGCACGCGGATGATGCGCGAGCCCTCAACGAGGCGGACACCATCGACCGTGACGCGGTGTGGGCAGCCAAGGTCGCGGCGTTGCGAACGGTCTACCACCAGGCGCGGTCGTCCCGACGCGAGCGGGCCTTCACCGCCTTCTGTGAACGCGAAGGCCAGGCCCTGCTCGACTTCGCCACCTGGTGCGCGCTCGCCGAGAAGCACGGGCTTTCGTGGGGTCAGTGGCCGGCGGCGCTCCAGGACCCGCGCAGTCCTGCCGTCGAGGCGGTGCGGGACCAGCTCGGCGATGAGGTCGAGTTCTACCGTTGGCTGCAGTGGATCGTCGACGAGCAGCTCGCAGCGGTCCAGCGGCATGTCACCGAAGCCGGGATGGCTATAGGGGTCATCCACGATGTGGCGGTCGGTGTCCATCCTGAGGGCGCGGATGCCTGGGGGCTGGGTGACGCCCTCGCGCGCAGGGTCACGGTTGGCGCCCCGCCCGACCAGTACAACCAGCAGGGCCAGGACTGGAGCCAGCCACCGTGGCGCCCGGACCGGCTCGAGGAGCTGGGCTATGCGCCATACAGGGACATGTTGCGCAGCATCCTGCGTCACGCCGGCGGCATCCGGATCGACCACGTCAGCGGTCTGTTCCGGCTCTGGTGGGTCCCGGAGGGGCAGCCCGCCAGCGAGGGCACCTACGTACGCTACGACCACGAGGCGCTGATTGGCATCCTGGCGCTCGAGGCCCATCGGGCCGGCGCGCTGGTGGTCGGCGAGGACCTCGGAGTCGTGGAGCCGTGGGTGCGTGACTATCTGCGCGAGCGTGGCATTCTCGGCACGTCGATCCTGTGGTTCGAGAAGGACGCTGCGGGCAATCCCCTGCCTGCAGAGGCCTATCGCCAGCTGTGCCTGGCCACCGTGACGACCCATGACCTGCCGCCGACCGCTGGCTATCTGGCCGGTGCACACGTTGACCTTCGTCATGACCTCGGCCTGCTGACCCGACCTGTCGACCGGGAGCGGGTGCTGGACGAGGTTGCCCGTCAGAAGGTCCTTGACATGCTGGTCGAGCGCGGCCTGCTGTTGCCTGGTGCTCCTCGTAGCGACGTCGTCGAGGCTCTGCATCGTTTCTTGTCGTGGACTCCGGCCAAGCTCCTCGGGGTTGCCGTCTCTGACATGACCGGCGACCAGAGAACGATGAACCAGCCGGGAACCGATGAGGAGTACCCCAACTGGAGGCTCCCCCTGGCCGGGCCCGACGGCAATCCGGTACTGCTCGAGGACCTCATGGTCTCGCGTTGGGCCCGTCGCCTGGCCCGTTGCTGCTCTTCGTCGGGATAAGGCGAAGGATCGTGGTCGTCTGAACAGCCCCGATCCTTCGCCTTGCCTCGCGGGGGTATGTCGGGAGCCGCTCAGGAGCGCTGGGCATCCCTCTGCTGCGCGGCCAGAGCGCGGGTCACGCCGTCACGGTTCTCCGATACGACGCGGCGCAGAGCGGGGGTGGCCCCGGGGTTGGCGTCGAGCCAGCCCTGTGAGGTCTCAGCGAGCTCGCGGCTGGCGAGCACCACCGGGTAGAAGCCCTGGACCACGGACACGGCGATGGCATGGGTCCGCGAAGCCCAGACCGTCGTGAGCATGGAGTGGTACTTCTCGATGTAAGCCCTGAGCAGCGCCGGCTCGTGAACGTGGGTGAACCCCTGGGCTATGGCGTCGACGGTCTGGTTGGGCAGGCCTTCGGTCTCGATGACCTCGTGCCAGGCCCTGGCCTTGGCCTCGACCGTGGGCAGTGTCGCCAGTGCCCGCGCGGCGCGCTCGCGACCGGTGGCCGTGTTGTCGCGCTGCTGTTCGGCCTCGATCTCGCTCTCATCGGCTGCGCCGGCTGCCGCGAGGGCGGTGAGCAGAGTCCATCTCATCTCGGTGTCGATCGCCAGGCCGTCGAGCACGGCTCGACCCTCCAGCAGGTCACGCACCCACGAGACGTCAGTCTCGCTGTGGGCGAATCCGGTGAACGCGCTCACGAGCTGCAGCTGTGCGTCGCTGCCGGGCAGAGCTGACCCGGCCAGCTCGCGCAGGCGGCCCGTTATTGATGCCAGGGCCTCCTCTCGCTTCGCCGGGGCCACATAGAGATGGGCAGCGCTCTGCAGCTGGCCGAGCAGCACGCGCAGCAGCGTCGAGTCGCTCTCGCCCGGGAGTGCCTTGAGCACCAGGTCGCAGAAGTCGCGCGCCGACATCTCGCCGTCGCGGGTCATGTCCCACGCAGCACCCAGGACGAGAGCCTGGGGCAGGGAGCTGGTGAACCCTCGGGCATGAGCGAGCAGCGTGGCCATGGAAGGGTCGTCGAGGCGGATCTTGGCGTAGGCAAGGTCGTCGTCATTGACCAGCAGGAGGTCGGGCCGCTGTCGTCCCACCAGCTGTGGCACCTCGGTGCGCTCACCATCAATGTCGAGCTCGATCCGGTCGACCCGCACGAGTTGGTCGATCTCCACGTCGTAGCTGCCGATCGCCAGGGTGTGCGGACGAAGGGTCGGGAACGCCTCGACTGCGGTCTGGGTGATGGCGGCCGACGTGATGATGCCCTGGTCGTCGACCGTGAGCTCGGGTCGCAGGGTGTTGACCCCAGCCGTCTCGAGCCACAGCTGGGACCATCTCTGCAGGTCACGGCCGGAGGCCTGCTCGAGATGCCCGAGCAGATCCGCGAGCGTGGTGTTCTGCCAGGCGTGCTTGGAGAAGTACTGGCGAAGGCCCGCCGTGAACGGCTCGCGACCGACGTAGGCCACCAGCTGTTTGAGGACCGAGGCACCCTTGGCGTAGGTGATTCCGTCGAAGTTGACCTCGACATCCTCGAGGTCGCCGATGTCGGCGACGATCGGGTGGGTCGAGGAGAGCTGGTCCTGACGGTAGGCCCAGGACTTCTCGGCGGTGCTGAAGGTTGTCCAGGCCGTGTCCCACTGGGTGACCTCGGCAGAGCATGTCGTCGAGGCCCACTCGGCGAAGGACTCGTTGAGCCACAGGTCGTTCCACCACGCCATGGTGACCAGGTCGCCGAACCACATGTGTGCCAGCTCGTGCAGGATCGTCAGTGCCCGGCGCTCGATGATCGCCTCGGTGACCTTGCCCCGGAAGACGTACTTCTCGTTGAAGGTCACCGCTCCGGCATTCTCCATCGCGCCCATGTTGTACTCCGGCGTGAAGATCTGGTCGTACTTCGTGAAGGGGAATGTGTAGTCGAACTCCTCCTCATAGAAGGCGAAACCGCGCTTGGTGCAGTCGAAGATGTTGTCGGCGTCCAGATGCGGCGTCAGGGACTTGCGGCACAGGATGCCCATGGGCACTGCGCCCTTGCGGGTTTGCACCTCGTCGCGGACCACGTCATACGGGCCGGCGATAAGGGCAGTGATGTAGCAGGACATGCTCGGTGTGGGCGCGAAGGTCCACGTCGCACTGGGGACTCCCTCGGTCTCGCCGGTTGCCACCGGCTCGGGTGTCGGCTCGTTGGAGACGACCTGCCAGTGCGCCGGAGCGGTGACGGTGAAGGCATAGGTGGCCTTGAGATCGGGCTGCTCAAAGACGGCGAACATGCGCCGGCAGTCGGCGACCTCGAACTGCGTGTACAGGTAGACCTCGTCGTCCACCGGGTCGACGAAGCGATGCAGGCCCTCGCCGGTGTTCATGTAGACGCCGGTGGCGTCGATCGTGAGCTGGTTGGGCCCGGACCTCAGCCGTGGGAGCTGGACCCGTACGCCGTCGAAATGCGTTGCGGGGTCCAGCGACTCACCGTTGAGGGTGATCTGCCCGACCGAGGCTGCGATCAGGTCGATGAAGGTGCTGGCGCCGTCCACTGACGACGCGAAGGTGACCGTGGATCGGGTCCTGAAGGTGGTGGGTCCAGTCGTGAGGTCGAGGGCGACGTCGTAGGTCGCGACGGACAACAGGTCCGCGCGCTCGCGGGCTTCGTCGCGAGTCAGGTTCTTGCCAGGCACGGGTTCATCTCCTGTGGGTTCACGTCATGGGTCACGACATCCTCGCACGGCGGCTTTGCACCCTCACCGGTGAACGGGAGCCCTCGGCTGGCAGGATACGGCCATGGCTGACAAGGCTTCCGTTGAGATGTGGTTCGATCCGGTGTGCCCGTGGGCGTGGATGACCTCTCGCTGGCTGATGGAGGTCGAGAAGGTCCGTGACGTCGAGGTCACCTGGTCGGTGATGAGCCTGTCGGTTCTCAACGAGGGTCGGGAAGTGTCCGCTGAATACCGCGCGAAGATGGACCGTTCCTGGGGGCCGGCCCGCGTCATCGTGGCGGCCGCGCGCGAGCACGGCCCGAAGGTGACCAAGTCCCTGTTCGACGCCATGGGCGCCCGTATCCACCTCGACGGCGAGGAGGACTACCCCAAGGTCATCGCGGCGGCCCTCGCTGAGGCTGGTCTGCCCGCGGGCCTCCTGCGGTTCGCCGATTCGACCGAGGTCGATGAAGACCTGCGCGCCAGTCACCAGCGGGCGATGGACCTGGTTGGCAACGACGTCGGCACCCCGGTGATCTCGGTCGAGGGCGTCGCCTTCTTCGGTCCTGTCATCTCGCAGGCGCCAGCTGGTGGCGATGCTGGGAGGCTCTGGGACGGCTGCCTCCTCGTTGCCGGAACCCCCGGTTTCTTCGAGCTCAAGCGCACCCGCACCACTGGGCCGATCTTCGCGGCGACGGCGACGGCGCCCGCTCCTGACGCCTGACAAGACATTGGCCGCCAAACCCATCCAAGGAAAAGGAACCCACACAGATGCGCGTACATATCGGCGGAGACCACGCCGCATACGACCTGAAATGCACCTTGGTGACCTTCCTTCAGAGCAAGGGGTATGACGTCGTCGACCACGGGCCGGACTACTTCGATGCCGAGGACGACTACCCCGTGGCGGTGCTGCGTGCGGCTGAAGCGGCGTCGGGCGACCTCGGCGCGTTCGGAATCGTGCTTGGGGGATCCGGCAACGGCGAGCAGATGGCCGCTAACAAGGTCCGGGGGATCCGGGCTGCCCTGGCCTACAACGTCGAGCTTGCCCAGCTGGCGCGGACGCACAACGACGCCCAGGTTCTGTCCATCGGAGCGCGGATGAACACGGTGGACGAGGCAAAGGCCATGGCTGAGGCCTTCCTGACGACGAAGTTCAGCGGTGACGAGCGGCATGCGCGACGCCTCGCCATGGTTGAGCGTTACGAGAAGCTTGGTGAGCTTCCCCCGGTCCCGGCGGCCGAGGGCTGAGTCGTACACATAGTGAAGGCAAGGAAATCGGCAAAGACGCCCGCGAGACACCGGCGTTCCCTACAGTTCACACAGTGGCGAAACATGCGCAGGTGGTAAAGCGTCGGCGACGCTCCATGCCGCTGGGCCGGATCCTGGAGCGCCTCGGCCGGGTCGTGCGGACCTTTCCCATCGTCGCTGCGACCGCCCTCATCCTGGTGGCAGGCCTTCTGGCCTTCCTGCTTGTGCGGTGGCCGTCCGCCATGCCGTGGTCGGCCTTCGTGCCCCTGGTGGTCCTTGGCGGGTTGTTCCTACCGCCCAGATGGCTCGTCATCGTGCTGCTGGCCATCGCTGCGCTGCTCACCTATGTCGGATGGTTGCTGGTGGACAACAGGACCAGTTTTGCCAGCTCCATAGTCGTGAGCGCCGTCGTGGCAGCCACGATGATCTGGTTGTCGGTCTCGCGAGCGCGGCTGGGTGTCCAGGGGACGCTGGGGGAGTCGATGCTGGTCGACCTTCGCGATCGGCTGCGAGCACACGGAGAGCTGCCGACACTGCCCGAGCCATGGCACGCAGAGGTCGCTCTGCAGTCGGCCTATGGCGACTCGTTCTCCGGGGACTTCGTCGTGGCCAGTCGTTCGAACACCGGTGAGAAGGTCGAGGTCGCGCTGGTGGATGTCTCGGGCAAGGGCATCAACGCCGGCACGCGGGCGCTGCTTCTGTCAGGGGCTCTTGGCGGCCTCCTGGGTGCGATGGAGCCGGCGGACTTCCTCAGCGCCGCCAACTCGTATCTGATTCGCCAGGACTGGGGTGAGGGCTTTGCCACGGCCATCTACATGGCCCTCGACCTCGACACCGGCGGTTTCTTCCTGGCCGGGGCCGGGCATCCTCCGGCGGTGAAGTTCTGGGCTGGCTCCGGCCGGTGGGAGGTTCTGGACGCACCGAACGGTCCGGTGCTTGGCGTCATCGACGGAGCCAAATTCCCCCATTCGTCTGGCTACCTGGGTCGTGGTGACGCCTTGCTGCTCTACACCGACGGAGTCATCGAGACCCGCACCCGCGACCTCACCGCCGGCATCGACCGGATGCTCGGCGCCGCGGAACGCCTTGTGTCAAAGGGCTTCACCGGTGGTGCGCAACGAATCTGCGCAGCCGCCCTGGCGGGCGAGACCGACGATCGAGCCGTCGTGCTGATCTGGCGCAGCTGATGACCGGAGCCGGGCTGAGCGACTGGCGGGGTTGACAGGTCAGGCGGTCCTGGGTGCCGGACGCTGGCGCAGGCTGATGTCCGCGCACTCGAGGCAGATCTCGTCGGGCACGACCCCGAGCCTCATCAGGACGGCGAACGCCTTGCACCCCACACAGATGCCGAGGATCGACTCAAGGGCGGGAAAGACGACCATCACCGCGCCGATCGTCACCACGACGGGCGCCGCAACACCAAGTGCCCACAAGGTGGCGGCCGCGACAGTCAGCACGGCTCCAATGCCTGCGGCGAAGCGCTTGGGCGGTCCTGCGGTCGGGCGCTTGGCTGCTCTGACCCGCGGACGCACCAGTCTCTGCACTCCCTGTGCCACCGGGCTTGCCTTGGGTCCGAACGTGACACGCAGGGTGAAGTCGACGGCCAGGACGGCATAGATCCACCACTGGTGCAGGCCAAGGGCAGCCATGGCCAGAATCAGCACCACCGCGGCAATCAGCCGGACGGTCACGTCGTCGACGACACGGGGGAAACGCGGGCGCTCTGTCATGGATCCTTCAACGACGCGTAGGGCCTTCGTCATCCTCGTGGCCCCGCGTGTCTCGACATGTGAATTCTAGGGGAGCGCCGGTCCTGCCGGCTCGAAGGTCGTGCTCGCCGTGAACGCGGCCCGCCGGGCGGTTCGACGCAGTGCGCCCAGCACGGTGCGTCCGGTCAGCAGGATGAGCACCACGTTGGTCAGCGCCCGCCCGAGGTCCCAGCCCAGAGAGGTCGCGGCCGAGAAGAGAAGGAAGTGGTGAACGTTGGTCAGGACGGCCCCACCCGGCACGAACGACAGGTGGGTGCCCGCGCCCACGCTGAACGGCCAGAACGTCAGGTTGAGCAGCACTCCATAGGCAAGGGCACTGAGCCCGCCGTATGCCGCGAGCAGTCCGAGCTCGGCCCGTCCCCGAGCGCGGGGGAGCAGCCCCGCGCCGAGCCCCACCCAGGCGGCGCCGAGCATCTGGAACGGAAGCCACGGCCCGACACCACCGGTGACCAGCGCCGAGGCTCCGAGTGTCGTCGCGCCGAGAACGAAGCCGAACCCGGCGCCGAAGACGCGGCCGGCCAGGATGAGCAGGAAGAACACCGTCTCGAGGCCGGCAGTGCCCGCTCCGAGCGGACGCAGGGCGGCCCCGACTGCGGAGAGCACGCCGAGCATGGCCACGGCCTTGACGTCAAGACCACCCTCGCCCACCTCGGCCAGGACGACGGCGAGCAGCAGGGGCAACAGCATCGCGAAGAGCAGGGGTGCATCCGTGCCGTGCGCGAGCCCGGCACCGGAGTCGACCAGCAGCGGCCAACCGAAGGCTGCTGCACCCACGACCGACATCAGCAGAACGGCTGCCGTCGAGCGCGGCCGGAGCGCGATAGCGCGGACCGGTGCGCTCGCTGCCGGGCTCATGCCGGCGCTCCCGAAGCTGCCGCTGGTGCCAGAGCGGCTCGTACGTCTCGAACCGTCAGCCACGCCTGCGGGGACAGGATCTTGGCGACCTGGGGCGCGAAGGCGGGGGACGAGACGATGACGTCCACGGTCGGGCCATCGGCAACAAGCTCGCCGTCCGCCATGACGACGACGCGATCGGCGGTGTCGGCGACGAACTCGACGTCGTGTGTGGACAGCAGTACGGCGCGACCGCGGTTTGCGAGCTCGTGCACGACGTCACGCAGTCGCCGCTTTGCGCCATAGTCGAGCCCGCGGGTGGGCTCGTCGAGCAGCAGAACGGTCGGGTCGGCACTGAGCTGGACCGCGAGCACGAGGGCAAGCCTCTGGCCTTCGGACAGATCCCGTGGGTGCAGATGTATGGCGATGCCCGGCGCGATCCGCTCCAGCAGCTGGGCGCAGGTTCCAGTACTGGCGCTGCTCTCGCGGTCGGCACGTTCGCACTCGCCGGCCACCGTGTCCAGGTAGAGCAGGTCGCCCGGCTCCTGCGGAACGAGGCCCACGAGCCGGCGTCCGCGGGCTGCGTCGAGCGTGGCTGGGTCGAGCGTGGCTGGGTCGAGCGTGGCTTGGTCGAGCGTGGCTGAGCCCAGCGTGGCCGGGTCGACCCCGCCCAGGTGGGCAAGGCCCGACCCCCCGTCGCCGCGTTCCGCAACCGCCACCCGTCCGCGGTCGCGTGGTCCGGACCCCTGCAGGGCCCAGAGCAGGGACGACTTGCCCGAGCCATTGCGCCCCATCAGCGCGGTTACCTCGCCGGCCTTCAGCGTCAGATCGACGTCGGCGACGGCGACCACGTCGCCGTACCGCACAACGATCCCGGTCGCCCGAAGTGCCGGAACGGCGGCCTTGATCGGTCGACCCCCCCTGGCGGATTGGGTCGAGCTGACCAGTCGTTCCCGCAGGGGTGCTGCCCGTCGGCGGGCGTCGCGCACGGAAAGTGGGAGCGGCGTCCACCCGGCAAGTCGACCGAGCTCAACAACCGGCGGTGCGACCGAGGAGGTGGCCATGAGCTCGGCAGGAAGCCCCGACTCCACCCGGCCGCCGGAGCTGACGTGGACCAGGTGGTCGGCATACTGCAGGACGCGTTCGATCCGGTGCTCGGCCAACAGGACGGTGACGCCGAGGTCGTGCACGAGCCGGGTGATTGCCGCCAGAACCTCCTCCGCCGCAGTGGGGTCCAGAGCCGACGTCGGTTCGTCGAGGACCAGCACCCTGGGGTGGGTGGTGAGCACTGAGCCGATGGCGACCCGTTGCTGCTCACCGCCTGACAAGTCGTGCAAAGGACGGTGCCGCAGGTCGGCCAGGCCAAGCAGGTCCAGCGTCTCCTCGACCCGCTTGCGCATGACACCCGGCGCCAGAGCCAGCTGCTCCATGCCGTACGCGAGCTCCTCCTCGACCGTGTCGGTGACGAAGCCGGCAAGGGGATTCTGGCCGACCACGCCCACGAGGTCCGCGAGATCCCGTGGCCGGTTCTCGCGGGTGTCGCGGCCGAGCAGGCGGACGGACCCCTGGAGCGTTCCGCCCGTGAAGTGTGGGACCAGTCCATTGACCGCGCCGAGCAGGGTCGACTTGCCGGAGCCGGTGGGGCCGATCACAAGGCACAGCTCGCCCTCGGCGACCACGAGGTCAACCGACGTCAGCGCCGGGTACTGGGCATCGGGGTACGTGATGGTCACCCGATCGAAGACGATGGCCGCGTTCACGGGTGCAACCCTTCATCCACCGGCTCTGTGACCGGCGGCGATTTCGACATCGGGACCTGCCGGGCAGTGTTCTGTGGCACGGGGGAGACGATGGCAGCCAGGCCCGCTACCAGGATGCCAGCAGTCGCCACGAGGGGAAGCGCCGGCACAGCCAGTGGCTGCAGTGGTGCGGTCAACGCGTTGGGATCGGTGTGGCCCACGAACAGCATGGCGGCGACCGCAGCCAGGCCGCATGCGGCGGTCGCCCACTCCGGGGCCCGCCACGGGTCCGGTCGGTAGATGCTGCGCCGGACCTGTTGTCCGCCGAGCCATGTCCCGGCCGCGGCGAGCACAAGCCCGGCGAGCAGGGCGGGAACACCGAGCACGGTGGCTGACTGCGCGTCCAACAGACCGAAGGTGCCGATGCAGGTGGCCATCAAGCCGGTGAGCACGAGTGCCCCACTCATCCGGCGGGTTCGCGGTGAAGGGTGGACGCTGCGTCCATAGCCTCGGGAGTCCATGGCGGCCGCGAGCAGGATCGATCGGTCGAGCGCATCCTGCAGCACGGGCATCGCGATGCGCCCCACCGCCCGGATGCCACGGACGGTGTCACCGCGCAGTCGGCGGGCTCGGCGTACCCGGTGCACGCTGTCGGCCAGCTGTGGTGCGACGGTGAGCGAGACGACGAACGCCACCCCGATCTCGTGAAGTGCGCCGGGAAGCGCGCGCAGCAGCCGCTTGGGGTTGGCCAGGGCGTTGGCTGCGCCGATGCAGGCGATCAGCGTCGCAAGCCGGAGCCCCTCGAAGATCGCGCCGAGCAGCCCCTCGAGATAGACGGTGCCGCCGAGCTGGATGCCTGCGGCCCAGTCCGGCAGCGGGACCTCCGGCAACCGGAGCAGCACGTGGTCTCCGTACTTGAAGCCCACGGCGACGTGCAGCAGCACCCGCAGCACGATGATCACCGCTCCGAGCACGAGGTACAGCCGGTATGCGCGGGCCCACGGGGCATCGCTCCTGCGCGCCACAACCACCACCGACGTGACGGCGAGCAGGATGGCCAGCAGCAGCGGGTTCGTCGTTCGGCTCGCCGCGACTGCCAGGCTGAGGGCCCATAGCCACCAGGCGCCGGGGTGCAGTCCGCGCGGCAGCCTGCGGGTGCGCTGGCGGACCGAGGGTCGGGCGGGGGACCCCTGCCTCCGGACCCACCTGGTCGTGGTCGATGTCATGGCTCGTCCTGACTTTCCCGCTCAGTCGCTCAGACGCGGTCGGCGCCGGGCCAGGTACCCGGCGACCGCGCCGAGCAGGACGATCAGCGCGATACCGCCGACAAGACCACCGGGTCCACCACGGCCGTCCGTCGGGAGCTTACGGGTGGCCGAGGGCGTTGTCCGCGCGTCCGTCCGCGTTCCGTGGCCCACAGTCCCGGCGTTGGAAGCCGTGGCCCCGGAAGTCGCTGGATCGGACGTCCTGGCCACCGGGGGAACCGACTTCGGCGGTTTTCCGCTCCCGAAGGCCCAGCCCTCGACGCTGCCCGAGGGGGGTTTGTACGAACCGGCTCCGGTGCTGCCATAGCTCCATGAACCGCCCGGCTCGGCGTGCCAGTAGGACCAGTACGCGTTGGCCGGGCCGTTGTTGCAGGGGTTCGGCCTGTCGTCGATCGTGCAGACGAAGCCTGGCTGCCGCGGCACGAAGGTGTAGCGATGGCCCGACCTCTCCAGCGCCTCGAGTCCGGTTGCTGGATCGCCGGTCGCGCAACCGATCGAGGTGCCCAGAGGGTCGCCATACTGCACGACGATTGTCACGCCAACGGCATTGCTGCATGGGGCTGCTCGAGCGGTGGGGGCGAGCGAGAGCGCGCTCGCACTGGTCGCCGCGATGGCAGCGGCCAGTGCAAGGAGGCGCTTCGCTCGCACCATCAGGTACCCGTGGGGGTCGGTGAACAGACAAGCGGCTTCGCCGCGATGGGCGATGGCCCGATGGTGAGGAACGAGGAGCCGGCGAACGCATCGAGCGCCTGCGCGGTGGCGAAGACATCGCTCTTCTTGTTGGCGCTGCCGGGGTTGATAGCCAGACCGCCATCGGCGTTCTGGACCGTCGACAGGTAGCTCACGACCTTGGACGTGCTCTGGCCACCTGCCACGAGCCCCAGTGCGGCGTATGCCGTGCTGTTCACGTTGCCCGCGGCCGGCTTGGACGCGTCAGCGGCCTGGCTGCCGAAGGAGCCGTCCGCCTGCTGATGCGCGGTCAACCACGAAAGCGCCTTCACGGCAGGGCAGCCGTTGCCGGTCGCGACCAACGCCTGGAGCGCGAGCCCCGTGGCGTCCGGGCTCGAAGAGCATGCCGCTCCGGCCTTGGGGAACGCCTCCGCGAACCCGCCATCAGGGCACTGGGCGGTGAGCAGGTTGTCGACGGACGCTCTCGGGGCCCCATCGCGGGTGCCACGGTTCAGAGCCAAGATGTCGAAGGACTGGCCCAGCGGGTTGGAGTAGTCGCCGAACTTGCTGTCATCCCGGAACCGGCCATCCTTTCCCATCAGCTTGCGCAGCTCGCCGATCAGGTCGAACCCACCGAAGGACGATGGGTTCTTACCCGTAACCTGCGCAACCAGGGCGAGCTTGCCGGTCGATCCTGCGTAATGGGCGCCAACCTTCTCGCCGGTGCTTGGGTCGCCATGCAGATAAGCGGCGCCATGGGTTTCCAGGTAGGTCAGCACCTTGGCGAGCGTGGCCGGCTGGCCACCCGTCGCGGCCAGGCCCAGTGCGACGTCCGAGGTCTGGCCGAGGTCCGGGCCGAACTTGCCCTCGACATGGTCGCCGTCCTTGAGGTTGCTCGCGACGTAGGCGGCCGCGCGCTGAGCGGTCGGGCTCATCGTTGGGGTTGTCGTGCTTGACGTGGTGGGCGAGCTTGTCGGGGTGGCCTGGGCGGCGCAGCCGGCAGAGAACAGCGCGACCGCCAGGATCACCGCGATACCCGCGCTGATTCTGGCTTGTGGGGAAGGTCGGGGGGACATGAGTGCCTCTCGGGAGTGCGGTCCGCGACGGGACCCGGCGCCCCCTGGCACAAGAACGCCCTCGCACCGCGCTACTGCGCGGACGAGGGCGTGCTCGGACCGTGGTGATCCGGGCTCCGCCCCGTAGACCTCGACGGTACGAAGGAGCCGCTCGCGATCACCAAGTTTTCCGGCTTGCCGCCTCGGGAGGCGGCCTACGGTTGCGGGTCAGCGCCGGATTCGGACCGGCTTTCCCTGGGTCACACGTGTGGGTGGTTCGGGTCTCACAGTAGCGGATCCCCGCATCTCAGGCACTGTGCCTCGACCTGAGCGTGAGGACCGGGTCGCCGGGGGGATGCGGGCTTGACAGACCGGCCAGGTGGGGACCGAG
This sequence comes from Dermatophilaceae bacterium, assembly GCA_036569625.1. GTDB lineage: Bacteria > Actinomycetota > Actinomycetes > Actinomycetales > Dermatophilaceae > UBA4719. The sequence goes on from DATCQG010000390.1 coordinate 16,550, forward strand.
CCAGGCGCCGAACTTCTCGGCTGTGGTCGGGCGCAGGTAGAGGTAGCCCTGAACGGAGTCGGCGCCGATGGATTCCAGGAACGTCCGCTGTTCGAGTCTTTCGACCCCCTCGGCGATGGTCTGCATCCCCATCTCGGTCGCCATCTTCACGACGGCCTCGATCACGGCGCGGTCATGGGTGTTCTCGGTGCTGCCGGCGACGAACGACTTGTCGATCTTCAGGATGGTCGCCGGCAGGGACCGCAGCGTCGTGAGGGCTGAGTAGCCGGTGCCGAAGTCGTCGATGGCGATGGTGACGCCGTGGGCGGCCAGGGTGTTGAGCCGGTCGATGGCATCCGGCGAGGAGATCACGACGGTTTCGGTGATCTCCAGCACCAGCTGTTCGGGGGCCAGGTCGAACTCGCGCAGGCACCCGGTCACGATGTCGATGAAGCCGTCTTCGTCCAGCTGTAGTGCGGAGATGTTGACGTGCACGGCCATGGGGTCGTTCGGGTGGGCGTCGCGCCATTCGGCGGCGTCGGCACAGGCTTGTCGCAGCACATAGGTGCCTATCGGGCCGATGGCGCCGATCCGCTCGGCAGTCTCGATGAACGTGTCGGGGTAGAGCAGGCCGCGTTCGGGGTGTCGCCAACGGACCAGGGCCTCCACCGCGGTGCAACGCCCGTCCTGCAGGGACAGCACGGGCTGGTAGTGGACGACGAGCTCGTCGTTGCCGGAGGCGGTGATGAGCGCCCGTTCGAAGGCCACCTGGGAGGAGTCGCCCTCCAGCAGACCCGGTTCGAAGACCTGGATGCGGGACTTGCCCTTGGCCTTGGCCGCGTACATCGCCACGTCGGCGCAGTGGATGAGCGTCTCAAGGTCGGTCTCGCCGGTTGCTGTGGCCACCCCCACACTGGCGCCGACGTGGGCGACCCTGCCGCGGATGCGCATGGTGGCCGCGATCGCCTCGACGATGCGCAGCGCGATGTCCTCGGCTTCTTCCGCTGCCCCGCTGACTCTGCCGCGCAGCATGACGGCGAACTCATCCCCGCCCAGCCGTGCGCACAGGTCCCCGGGGCGGGTGGCCCGGAGAAGCCGCGCCCCGACCTCACGGAGCAGATTGTCACCCGCCCTGTGGCCGAAAACGTCGTTGACGCCCTTGAAGTCGTCCAGGTCGATGAACAGCACGGTGGTGTTGGGTGAGGACTCATCCTGCAGCGCGGCCTCCAGCGCGGTGTTGAACGTTGACCGGTTGGCCAGCCCTGTGAGGCTGTCGATCGCGGCCAGCTTGGTCACGATGGCCAGGGCGGTCTGGCGGCGACGCACGTGCCAGACCATCAGCATCGCGAGCAGGAACATCAGCGGGATCTCGGTGGTCTCGTCCCATCCGATGATGCCCAGCAGCCAGCTACGTTCGATGGCGACCCCCGTCGCGATCGTGTACCAGGTCAGGGCCGTGACCAGCTGCCACCTTTTCCAGGCGCCCAGGCCGAAGGCGAGAGCGAAGGCGGCCCAGCCCAGGTGGTACGGGATGGTCTGCGCGTCAGACTTCATGAACATGGCAATCACGCACGCCAACGCCCATACGGTCCATCCAATGAGGAGGCGACAGGAGTAGGGGTTGGCGTCGCTGCAGCCAGTCGGTAGGGCGCTTTCATGCGTCGCAGGAGTCGTTGCCCGCCGCGGCAGAGTCTGCATCCCCATCAGGTGCTTCATGACCCACCCCCGTCCTGCACGAAGGCAGTCCCTGGAGGACCGCCATCCGTGGACGAACGTACTGGGGAAGGTAAGGCTAACGAAAGTAGATGGCCGGTTTCTCACGTGTTCGGCGGACAAGTCCGCCGAATCAGGCGATGACCACATGGGTCAGACGGACGATGGACCTCTACCCGCCACGTCGGGCGTCAAATGAGCGCGCATTTCAACGAGGATGTGATCGGCTGCATACGATCCCGACGTGGCCGCCTTTTCTCAGCTGGGCCGGACGAAGGCGTCCTCCCCGGTGAGGGCCTCGATGTCCTCGGCCGCAGTCTCCAGCAGCTGGTCGGCCAGGTGTCGCAGCGCTCGGGCGACCGCGACCTCGTCCCCGATCTCAGGGACCGACCTGTCCTTGCTGCTGCGGTGGCTCTCGCCCCGCGCGGTCAGGCGGGTTGGCGCATCAGAGAGCAGGACGACGTTCGCGTCGGTGTCGTCTCCGGACTCGAAGATGCTCACCCGCACCTGCCATTCGCGGACGTGGCGTTGGCCGGGCTCGGCTTTCACTTCCGCGCTCTGCGCTGCAGAGTCCACCGCGTCATCCGGTCCCAGGGCGGCGTTGGGCACAGGGGCAAGGTGCTCCCCCTCTGCTTCGACGCGCAGGATCGAGCCCGGTCCGGGGTAGAGCAGCCCGGTGTGTCCGTCGGCCCATCGGATGAGGTACGGCGGATCGCCGTCCTTACCCCCGACCTCGATCACCTCTCCGTGCCTTGTGGCCTGGTCGATGTGGCTGGCCGCGAGGATGATGCGATCTCCTGGGTGTGCTTTCATCGTCCCTCTCCTGACCTTCTCCTGACCTTCTCCTGGGCTCGTGGCGCTCGGGCCCTGCTCCAGCACAGCACCACCTTGAGCCGTCGGGTCAGGGCCTAACGTCCCGTGTTCGCAACGTGGAGACCGATGCGTCGGGGCAGAGCATGCCCTCTCCGCTCTTTGGTGACGGGGCCCACGCCCTTGCCCGGGTGTACCCGACTGCGGTGTCATGGGCAGAACGCTGAGCGGAGGTGTCGTGACGAACATGATGCGCGCGTGGCTGATCTCCCGACCCGGGCCGATCAGCGCGTCGCCGCTGGTTGTGGTCGAGCGTGATGTGCCAGCGCCGGCCCGCGGCGAGGTCCTCGTCCGGGTTCGTGCCTGCGGGGTCTGCCGGACCGACCTGCACCTCGCCGTCGGTGAGCTTGCGCCGCGGCGCCGTGGGGTGGTCCCCGGCCACGAGGTGGTGGGCGAGGTCGTTCAGCTCGGTGAGGGTGCCGAGCGTTTCCGGACCGGCGACCGGATCGGCATCGCATGGTTGAGGCACACGTGCGGTGTATGTGAGTGGTGCCGCACCAGCCGCGAGAACCTGTGCCCGGAGTCGCAGTACACGGGTTGGGACGTCGATGGTGGCTATGCCGAGTTTGCCGTGGTACCAGAGGCTTTCGCGTACCGGATACCGCCCTCGTTCTCAGATGAGCAGGCCGCCCCGCTCTTGTGCGCGGGGATCATCGGCTACCGATCGCTGATGCGCGCGGAACTTCCTGCAGGAGGCCGACTGGGGATCTACGGGTTCGGAGCCAGTGCGCACGTCACGGCGCAGGTGGCTCTTGCCATGGGCGCTGAGGTCCACGTCCTGACGCGTGGTCAGGAGGCTCGCAACCTTGCCCAACGCCTCGGCGCGACGTCGGTGGGCGGACCTCTCGACCGAGCGCCTGTGGCACTCGACTCCGCGATCATCTTCGCGCCGGCGGGGGAGCTGGTTCCGCTCGCCCTGGAGTCCTTGGGCCCCAGTGGGACGCTGGCCCTGGCCGGCATCCATATGAGTGACATCCCTGCTCTGGACTACCGACGTCACCTGTTCATGGAGCGCAACGTTCGCAGTGTCACGAGCAACACCCGCCGGGATGGGGAGCAGTTCCTGGTCCTGGCCGAACGCCTCGGGATCGAGGTTACGACAACTCCGGTCCCGTTCGAGCATGCGGACCTGGCACTACGCGATCTCGCCGCGGGGGACGTCCGCGGCGCCGCGGTTCTGACCATGGCCAGATGAGCGGCCAAGACAGCCGGTCGACCAGTTCCTGGGTGATCCTGGTCTCCGTGGTGCTGGTCACCGCGTGCGCCGAGCCGCAAGACCCGATGGCGGTGCTTCCTGTGTCTTGAGAATCGTTCGCAGGACCTCGCAGGACCTCGCAGGAGCTAGACATGAGTCCATTGGGCCAAATATCGGTCGCCCTCGCCACGTTCCGAATAGTCGAATTCCCTTTACGGGTAATGGTTTTGGATGGAGCGGGCGACGAGAATCGAACTCGCGTAGTCAGTTTGGAAGACTGGGGCTCTACCATTGAGCTACGCCCGCGTGCAGCGCCCGCCGTGTAAGGGTTGGTGCTGCGAGGCGTTAGCCTAATGCCCGCTGTCCTGCGTTTCGAAATCCAGCCCCGATGTTGGGGCCCCATGGGTGGAACGGGGGGAGTAGCGGGCTGTGGCGCAGCTTGGTAGCGCGCTTCGTTTGGGACGAAGATGTCGCAGGTTCAAATCCTGTCAGCCCGACCAATATTCCCGCGCAGGCTCACGCTGGCCAGCTCGGTGGTTGACCACTCGATTCTGCCGTCGTTCGGAGCAACGCCACACAGCCGATACCATGGACTGACGCCCCGGCTTGGTTCCCGAGCCCTCGCGATGTCTATCTTGCCCCCCACGATCCTGGAGTGCCACGTAGTGAAGAGTGCCGTCGAGACCCTCAACCCGACCCGGGTCAAACTTACTGTCGAGGTCCCGTTCGATGAGCTCAAGCCGAGCCTCGACGCGGCCTACAAGACGATCGGGTCGCAGATCAACGTTCCCGGATTCCGCGCCGGCAAGGTCCCTGCCCGCATCATCGACCAGCGCGTTGGTCGAGGAGCGGTGCTGCAGGAGGCCGTCAACGAGGCGCTTCCTCACTTCTACGGCCAGGCCGTCGAGGAGAACAAGATCCGCCCTCTCGGCAAGCCCGAGGTTGACGTGACCGAGGTTCCGGCCGAGGAGGGTCAGGACCTGAAGTTCACGATCGAGGTCGACGTACGGCCAGAGCTCGAGCTGCCGGACTACGAAGGCATCGAGGTCGAGGTCGACGTCGTCGACGGTGAGGCTACTTCGGCTGAGGTCGAGCAGCGGATGACCGCGCTGCGTCAGCGTTTTGGCACGCTGACCGGCGTCGAACGGGTCGCCGCGACGGGTGACTTCGTGTCCATCGACCTCGCCGCGTCGATCGACGACAAGGAGATCGACACGGCCAAGGGGATCTCCTACGAGATCGGTTCCGGCAACATGATCGACGGTCTGGACGACGCACTCGTCGGGATGGGCGCCGATGAGACCAAGACGTTCACAGCACCGCTGGCCGGAGGCGACAACGAGGGCAAGGACGCCGAGGTCACCGTGACGGTCCAGTCGGTCAAGGAGCGTGTCCTGCCGGAGCTCAACGACGAGTTCGCCGAGCTGGCTTCGGAGTTCGACACCATGGACGAGCTCACTGCCGACATCCAGGCGCAGGCTGAACGCGCGAAGAAGTTCGAGCAGGGGGTCCAGGCCCGTGACAAGGTCCTGGAGCACCTCCTGGCCAACACCGAGATTCCCGTCCCCGACGCGCTGATCGAGGCCGAGGTCAACCAGCACCTCGAGGGTGAGAGCCGGCTCGAGGATGACGAGCACCGCGCCGAGGTCGACGAGAACACCCGACGGGCCATGCGTGCGCAGTTCCTGCTCGACGCGATCGCCGAGAAGGAGAAGGTCAGCGTTGGCCAGGCGGAGCTGATCGAGTACCTCGTGATGTCGGCCCAGCAGTACGGCATGGACCCCAACGAGTTCGCCAAGACCGTGGAGGAGGGTGGCCAGATCTCTTCGATGGTCGCCGAGGTTGCCCGTCGCAAGGCCCTCGCGGCAGTTCTGGACAAGGCCAAGGTCGTCGACACGGCCGGCATCGAGGTCAACCTGGACGACCTCAAGCTGGGCTCCGAGGCAGTTGGCTATGACGAGGGTCACGACCACGAGGGTCACGACCACGAGGGCCACGACCACGAGGGCCACGACCACGAGGGCCACGACCACGCATAAGGAAGACCGCAGGACCTGACGTCGGTGTGGCGCGGCTGGGACTCCCGGCCGCGCCATACCTCTGTCAGCAGGTGGGGCGACCCCATCCGGGCTGGCCAGGCGGATGCGCCGCGAGGGGTCTTGTGCGCTCACGGCGAACACGGGGGGATCCGGGACTTCCGCGGCTGGGTCGGGCGTTAGGGTCATCGACAGGGCCGGGAGGTCCGAGATCCACGAGACAGATGGAGACATGGTGAGCCACAGCAACGAGATCGTCGCAGCGGCCAACGGGCAGATGGCCGGCTTGGACGACCACATCTACAACCGCCTGCTCAAGGAGCGGATCATCTTCCTTGGCTCCGAGGTGCGCGATGACAACGCCAACGTCATCTGCGCCCAGCTGCTGCTCCTGACGGCAGAGGACCCGGAGAAAGACATCTGGCTCTACATCAACTCGCCCGGCGGCTCGGTGACGGCCGGCATGGCCATCTTCGACACCATGCAATGGGTTCCCAACGACGTGGCCACGGTCGCGATGGGCCTGGCCGCCAGCATGGGCCAGTTCCTGCTGAGCGCTGGTGCTCCCGGCAAGCGCTACGCCACGCCGCACGCTCGCGTCATGATGCACCAGCCCTCCGGCGGCATCGGTGGCACGGCGTCGGACATCAAGATCCAGGCCCAGCAGATGCTTCACATCAAGAAGCAGATGTCAGAGCTCATCGCCGAGCACACAGGCCAGACCATCGACCAGATCGAGATCGACTCCGACCGCGACCGTTGGTTCACCGCCGAGGAGGCGATGGCCTACGGCTTCGTGGACCACGTCTACACCAGTGCCAACCAGGCACCCGGTGGCGCTGGCACCGGCGCCTGACCACCCGCCATACAATCCGTGTCTGGAGCATCAATGATCAACAGCCCGTATGGCGGCCTGCAGGTTCCTGCGCCTTCCAGCCGCTACATCCTCCCGCAGTTCGAAGAGCGCACCTCCTATGGGATGAAGCGCACCGATCCTTACACCAAGCTGTTCGAGGACCGGATCATCTTCCTCGGCGTGCAGGTCGACGACGCGTCCGCGGACGACGTCATCGCCCAGCTGCTGGTCTTGGAGAGCCAGGACCCCGACCGGGACATCCTGATGTACATCAACTCGCCGGGCGGCTCATTCACGGCCATGACGGCGATCTACGACACCATGCAGTACCTGCGCCCGGACATCCAGACGTTCGTCATCGGCCAGGCGGCCTCCGCGGCTGCGGTGCTGCTGGGCGCTGGGGCACCGGGCAAACGCTTCGCTCTGCCCAACTCACGAATCCTGGTCCACCAGCCGGCGATGGAGGGCACGGGCGGCATGGCCAGCGACCTGGAGATCCAGGCCAACGAGGTGCTGCGGATGCGCACCTGGCTGGAGGAGACGTTGGCCCACCACACCGGCCGTACGGTCGCGCAGATCGAGCAGGACATCGAGCGGGACAAGATACTTTCCGCGGCTCAGGCCAAGGAGTACGGCTTGATCGACGAGGTGCTGGTCAGCCGCAAGGCGTCCGTCGACTCCTGATGTTGGCGCCCTCGATGCTTGTTCTGCTCTGGGCGGAACA
>DATCQG010000391.1:0-4440 GCA_036569625.1 Dermatophilaceae bacterium
GACAGCGACCCGAAACGCGTCATGTCGAGAGTCTCGTGCGAGCGCACGTGCGTGACCGTCACGGAACCTGGCATTGATGCAGGCAATGCGTGAGCCTCTGAAGTCATCCTTGGTGAAATCGTCCATGGTGAGGTTCAGGGATCGAAGCCCCATCATTCGGCGTGAGTCCAGAACGGGCCGATCCCACATCTCGTGCCAGTGCCCGTTGTATTCCGCGCCATAACCGGATTCCTCGTCCAGGAGATCGATTCGACCCATGAACCGCCCGTTCAGGTCGTAAACCTCGGCGTTGACGTTCGGCGACGGCAGGCCGGATTCCAGCCAGTAGTAACGCAGTTCGCTCTCCATGGGTGACTCGGCGCGATCGGTGGCGATTGCGATCGCGTCCCTGACCAGCTGGATGCCGCGATACCCCTTCATACGGGGTAGCTGCCAGTGCTCGATTTCGTAGCGACTGGCGAGCCCATGCCTCAGACACATGTCCATCGCCGCAAGGGCCTTCTCCGGATATTTCGCCCATCGCGTCAGGTCGGTGGCAGTCCTCATCCCATTGGTCACCGGGTGGCCCTGGTAGCTGACCAGATCCTCGACCCGACAGGGCGCCCAACGGAGCCTGAGTCCGTCACGCTCGTAGGCGCCGCTATCGGGCGGCACGATGAGCTCGACCGGCAACCCTTGCGTGCCATCAGAGGTGCCGTCCAGAAAATCATTCGGTATGCCGTGCAGCGCGGCTGCAGCCCATCCGGACAGGATTGCTCCCGCGGGGGCCGCCGCGAGTGCGGCATGGATGCGGCTCAGCCGTGTGTCGTTGAGCTCATCCGTCCGTCTCAGGCCCACGAGGCGGTCAATTCTGGGGAGCAGGTCGATCGATGATCGACGCATGCCGCTCGCTCGCAACCGGTCGACCGTCTCTACGCCGTCCATGTGTTCCTCACTTCTTTCGAGCTTGCGAGGATGTTCTTACGGGCCGCCAGGCACCGCCATACGGGAGGCGACACAGGTGGACCGTGGGAGAAACGGGCGGGGGCATGTGGACAACTTTCAGGCACACGATCCCGAGGTTTGCCGCCTTGCCGGGCACACGATCCCGAGGTTTGCCGCCTTGCCGGGCGCACGATCCCTAGGTTTGCCGCGTTGAAGGGCGCACGATCCCTAGGTTTGCTGGCTTGGCGAAGGAGGAGGTGAACTATCAGGGGAATGTCCAGCGCGGCCTGCGGTGTTGACCAAAGGGACCCACCCGCCATCATGCGAGGAGCGACATGTTGCTGACTGCCGAGATGCCTCCGGTCAATGGGTACGCCCCGGTTTGGTGGGCTTCCGGACAGCAGGGTCCCGGGCCGGCATTAGGCTGGGTGGTGATGCCAGCTGACCAGAAGGCGCCCAAGAGCGCACCGAACGCTCACGACGCCGATGCCCCGATCTTCACCACGGACGCCGACGAGCCGATCCTCGACGTGGGCAAAGAGACGCCGACAGAGCGCATTGCGCGCTTCGAGGCCGAGGCAATGCCCTTTCTGGACCAGCTCTACAGCGCGGCGCTGCGCACCACGCGCAACCCGACCGACGCCGAGGATCTCGTGCAGGAGACCTTCGCCAAGGCGTTCGCGGCCTTTCATCAGTACAAGCCGGGCACCAACCTCAAGGCCTGGCTCTACCGGATTCTGACGAACACCTACATCAACAGCTACCGCAAGAAGCAGCGTCAGCCCTTGCAGTCCGACGCGGCCGAGGTCATGGACTACCAGCTTGCGCGCGCCGAGTCGCACACGTCCAAGGGACTTCGTTCGGCCGAGACCGAGGCGTTGGATCACCTGCCCGACAGTGACGTCAAACGTGCGTTGCAGATGATCCCCGAGGACTTCAGGCTCGCTGTCTACCTTGCCGATGTCGAGGGTTTCGCCTACAAGGAGATCGCCGAGATCATGGAGACGCCGATCGGCACTGTGATGTCGCGGCTGCACCGGGGTCGACGCCAGCTGCGCGAGCTGCTGACCGACTATGCCCGCGAGCGCGGGTTCGTCATCGAGGGGGCCACGCCATGACCTCTCACGAGCCCGATGGGATCGACTGTTCCCATGCACTGATGCAGGTTTACGAGTACCTCGACGGCGAGATGGGCCCGGATGACTGCGCCAAGATCCGCGAGCACCTCGCGCAGTGTGGCCCGTGTCTGAACGAGTACGACGTCGACCAGATGCTCAAGACCTTGGTTCACCGCTCATGCGGTTGCGAGTCTGCGCCGACCCAGCTGCGGATGCAGATCATGGCCCGGATCACGACCATCACCCTCGAGATCCAGGGCTGATCCCCCCACCGGACCGAGCACGCGGCAAAGCCAAAAAGCCCCCTGGCTCCTATGGGAGCAGCGGGGGCTTTGAGAGCGGGCGAAAAGCTGAGGAACGCGGCTCAGGCGTTGGGCTTGCGACCATGGTTGGCTGCGTTGCCCTTGCGGGAGCGGCGCTTGCGGGCGCGTTTGCTCATGTCTGCTCCAAAAGTTGGGACGGTCAATGGCCCGTTCGGCCGTCATCTTGCAATTAACGGCCCATTCGGGTGCGATCACCGCTATTCTTGCATAGCCGGCAGTCGGGGGACTACCAGGGCCAAGGGGGACAACCTCCAGAATGGCAATCGACACCAAATCGCCCTAAATCGACGCTGTCGACCGTAACCGCTATGCCGATTTCACCATGTTAATGGCGTGAATGTCAGTCAAAGGTCTGTATATGGGGTTGGGGCTTTCAAGCATGTCACGATCATCTTGCTTCGGAAACGCCGCATCGGCATCGAGGCTCAGCCTCGATCGGGCGCCCGTCGCCCTCAACGAAAGGAATGATCATGAAGACGATCGCCAAGGTCATCGAGTCCATGCTCACCAAGGACGCCACCCAGCAGTGGACCGGTCAGACCTCCGCCGTGGCGAGCGACAGCTGGCACTGGGGCGGTTTCTCGGACGAGACCTCGACCGTCTTCTGATTCTCGCCAGTTCGGGCCCCGCCCACGGGTAGGTTGGGCCGGGTGAACGACATGCTCCCGAAGGGACGCCCGCGGTCTGTGGGCGTCCCTTCGTATGCCGTGCACGGTTATATCGCCGTAGTCCTGATCTTCGCAGTCGCCCTGGCCGTGCTGGGCTGGCGAATGTACCCGTTGAGGGACGAGGTCGTCGCACTGCTGGTGCTTTGCGTTATGGGTGTCCTGGGCGCATCCTCGCAGGAGCGCAATGTCGGAGGTCGCATCGGCTTCTCCTTCACCAGCATCATCCTGCTTGCCGCGGTCGCGATCCTTGGCCCGTTTGGGGCGGCGGTCGTCGGCGCCGTAGCCCAGTTGCTGGAAATCAACAGTCATCCGGTCCGGGTGCGGCTCTTCAACTCCGGTATGACGGCGGCCTACGCCGCTATCGGGGGGTTCGTCTACCTGTCGGCGGGTGGTGCGATAGGTGTGACGGACGTCAGTGGCGCGTGGCCCATCCTGTTGCATGTAGGCGCCCCGCTGATGTTGGCTGAAGTCGTCATTTGTCTGCTCAACGCCGTGATCCTCTCGGGGATCGTTCGGCTGACCCAAGGAACCCCGATCCGCCGGTTCGTCCTGGGGATGCTGGGTACCTCCGGTCCGACCTACATCGGGTATGGCGTCATCGGGCTCCTGTTCGTGATTCTGTGGGTGCCGGCGGGGGTCGGACCAGCAAGCGCAATGCTGATCCTGGCGCCGCTGTTCGTCGCACGTTGGGCCTTCGTGCAGTACGGCGACGAGCAGCGCGCCCACGAGCGCACCCTCAGCGCTCTGGTCGCGGCGGTGGAGACCAAGGACTTGTATACCCGGGGCCACAGTGAGCGAGTAGCCATCCTGTGCAACCTGATGGCCAGTTCCCTGGCGTTGAACCAACAGGACACCGAAGCCCTGCGATTCGCCGGGATGCTGCACGACATCGGCAAGCTCGCCATCCCGACCCGTGTGTTGCGCAAGGACGCTGGAGTCTCAGACACGGACCTCGCCACTATCGCCAGCCACCCGGAACGGGGTGTCGACATGGTCCGCGAAATCGACTTCCTCCAGGACTCGTTCGAGGCGATCCTGCACCATCACGAACGGATGGACGGGTGTGGCTATCCCGACGGCCTTAGCGGCGACGACATTCCGCTCTTCGCGCGGATCATCTCGGTGGCGGACGCCTTCGACTCCCTCACGGCATCCCGCTCCCACCGGGAGGCCTACTCCGTCGAGGAAGCAGTCGCCGAGCTGCACCGACGCGCCGGGACGCAGTTCGATCCGGTGATAGTCGCGTCCCTTGAGCGGGGTCTGGCCCGGCGGAAATGGAGGACGACGCAGCTCGAACCACGGCTGATGGCCACTGCCGGTCGGGCCTTCGACCACGACGACCCCGAGGCGTCCGACCTGATGGCTGGACTCGCCGGTCCAGAGACTGTTGGTCGTGCCCCGGACGGC
>DATCQG010000392.1:0-3717 GCA_036569625.1 Dermatophilaceae bacterium
GAGAAGCTGATGGCCGTCATCCCGCCGACCCCTGCCACCAGGCCGAACCCTCCCAGGAGGACAAAGAGGAGCAGGACGCCGCGCTTGCTTCGCCACGGGGGGTGAGGGATCTTGTGGCGCACGCGAGTGCCAGGTGCGAATATGCGGCGGGTGCGCCGGAAATGCCGGACGGCAGGGGTCGCCTCGTCAGCTTCGGTCACAACCACTGGCTCGCTGGGAACCGTTGGCTCGATTGGCTCAGTCATCGGCTGAGCTCGGTGAGTGCGGTGTCCATCTGCTCCGTGCTGAGGCCACCGGTTTTCGTGGAATGTAGGACACCGGCCCTGTCGATGAAGAAGTGGGCAGGGATCCCGTAGACCCGGTACAACGATGCGATGGTCGTGTCCGGGTCAGCGATCATCGGGAAGGTCAACCCAACGCGGTTGGCATAGTCCTTCACTGTCGCCGAGTCCTCGGAGATGGAGATAGCCAGGACGACGACGCCCTTTGCCTTGAACTTCTGGTACGCGGCCTCGATGTCCGGCGCCTCCGCCACGCACGCCGCGCACCAGCTGGCGCCAAAGGTCAGCCATACCGACTGCCCCTTGTACGAGCTCAGCGAGACCTGCTTGCCGTCCGTGGTCGTGCCCGTGAAGCCCTGCGCGGGACTACCGATCTTGGGAGCCGGACCGTCCCCAGCCACCACATTGGTGGCGGTGGTGGTGCCGCCCGCACCCGTTGTCGCGGTTGCGGTCGGACGTTGCACCAGGTAGGCCCCCGCCATCACGATGGCTGCTGTTACGGCAAGCACGAGCACGGTGCCGAACCGGCTTTCGCGGATGCGCTGCTGCCAACCCTTCGGCGGGCTGGCCTGCGGAGTGGCCGTCGTAACTTGACTCATGGTGGGGCTTCCTTGCTCGGTTGTTGTTCGGTGCTTCTGTGCGTGCTGGGCTGGCTACTTGACGTTCCCGTAGCTGTGCAAGCCGCCGAAGAAGAGGTTGCCGAAGAAGCAGAGAAGCACGGAGGCGAACCCTGCTATCAGCAGCCATGCAGCGCGACGTCCGACCCAGCCGCGTGCCACCCTGGCGTGCAGGTAGGCGCCGTAGATCAGCCAGGTGAACAGTGAGGCTGTCTCCTTCGGGTCCCAGCTCCAGTAGGTGCCCCACGCTTGTTCCGCCCAGAGCGCGCCGAGGACGACGGTCATGGTCAGCAAGGGGTATCCGATGATGACCGCGCGGTACCCGATCTCGTCCAGGAGTGCGGGCTTGGGTAGTCCGGGCTTGCCTTCTTCAGGCTGGACCAGATAGAGCACGGCCGCTGCGAAGGAGATCGTGAACGCACCGTAGGCGACGACTGCGACGGCGATGTGGGTGATCAGCAGCGGAGGGTTCTGCAGCGCTGGCACCAGCGGGTTGGAGGTGGCACCCATTGACATTGCATACAGCAGGAAAGCGGCCGCGATTGGAAGGATCAAGAGGCCGAGGGTGCGCACGTGATAGTGGTGCTCGAAGTAGGCGTAGGCCACGAGGATGCCCCAGGCGAAGGAGACTGAGAACTCGTACTGGTTGGTGAAGGGTCCATGACCTGTTCCGACTGTCAGGAAGAACAGACACGCGGTGAGGAAGAACAGGCCGAGCCAGCTGAAGTAGGTGCCGTACTGCGCCAGAGCGCGCTTCGGTGGGCTTGCAACCGGGGGCTGCTCGAGCTCGTCCGTTGCGACGCCCCCTCCGGTGAGGGCGCCGGCGTGGGCCATGACCGGCTCCGGACGAACGGATCTCCCGAGTACCAGAACCGAGGTATAGCAGGCCAGGGCCAGGACGACCAGCATCAAGGTGGCCATAAGACTGAATTTGGACAACTGCATTGCAAGTGTCGGATCAAGCATGGTTCTGCCCGCCTTCTTGGGTGGTGCTCGACGGGGTGCCGGCGAGCTGGATGTCGGTGACCAGCTGGTTGAACTGTGGAGTAAAGGCGGCATCGTGCTTCATTGTTGAGGCGCAGAGGATCTCGCTGCCGCCGGATGTCTTGCGGACCCGCACCCAGATGCGACGGTGTGGGAAGAAGAAGACGAGGAAGAGCCCGCACACCAACAGCACCGAGCCAACCCAGACGAAGTTCGCTCCGGGGTCATGGGCCACGATCAGGCCGGTGTACGGAAGAGTGCGCTGGAAGGTGTAGCTCGCACCGGCGATCGTCGCCGGCTTGCCCTGGTCCACGACCTGGCTCGCGTCGGAAGTCGTTGCGCCGTTCTGGAAGACGGTTATCTCCGCCTGCCCGGCCTTGATCTTCGGGTCTGGCTTGCCAGAGGCTGCAACGGCGACCTCGACCGTCAGCCCCTTGGCTTTGATGCGGAACTGGCCGATGCTGTGCGCACCGTCGTCGGACGTGAAGGTCAGTGCAACGGCGTCGCCGTAGATGGTCTTGCCAGCGGAGTCCTTGACCTGGATCGCCGCGGCCTCGCCGAAGAACGACTGGTAGAAGGAAACGCCATCCTGCTTCAACGGTTGGTTGACCCGCACCATCTGCCGGTCGACCTGAACGCCGTTCTTGTAGATGATGAGGTCACTCACGTAGTCCTTGGGAGAACCGTTCTCGTAGTAGGCGTCGTTGAAGGACATTGCCTTGACCGAAAGGCCGGTTCCGTTGCCGACCTGAACCGTCGAGCCCACCGGTGCGACGAAGTTGGTGTTCTTGAAGCCGGTGGTGGCGCTGAGGAAGAAGCCCACGAGAATGATCACGAAGCTCACGTGGGCGATGACCGTGCCGAACGGACCCCAGCGGAACCGGTCGGCGTACAGGTTGACCTCGTCGTCGCCCGGGTCGGTGATGGTGCGGAAGCGGTGGGACTTGAGGACTGTGCGTACGTCGTCGATCGCCGTGTCAGGTCCAGCCGATGCAAGGACCGTCGCCTTCAGCGGCGCGTGGGTGAAGAAGGTCTCGCCCATCCGCGTGTGAGGGTGAAAGGCCAGCTTCCACAGGCGGGGCGCCCGGTTGATCGAGCAGGCCAGGATGCTGGTCGCCAGCAGCACAGTGATGCCCTTGAACCAGATCGACGTGAAGACGGAGAAGAGGCCCAGCTTGTCAAAGACGGGTGTCCAGCCGCCGTACTTGGAATGGATGGAGGCGACCCAGCTGGTGTACGCCGCCGGGTCGGCGGTCATCCCTTCTGGTGCCTGAACGAGCAGGGTGCCGACCAGTGACAGCAGACCCAGGGTGAGGATCAGCCAAAGGCCGGTGCGCATCGAGATGAAGAACCGCCAGATCCGGTCTGTGACATCCGAGGTGGAGACGGAGGGGCCGCCGCCGCTGTCGAGACCGTCGAGCGACTCACGCACGCCATTCTCGGCGGGGCGTGTGTGCAGGTCTTGGCTCATTGTGAACTCTTTCTCAGATACCGAAGTTGGGGATGATGCCGGACATCTTGATGAACAGGTTCGTGATCATCAGGAAGCCGACCAGGATGAGCATCGCTCCGGTCACGAGCGAGACCCCGGCTTCGTGCTTGCGGAACCACACGAGCCGCCTGTTCACGGCGGTGGCGCCAACTGCGACGAGGACGAACGGGACCCCTAGACCAAACGCGTAGGCGAAGAGAAGAACCGTCCCCTGGGCGACGCTCGAGTTCAGCGAGGCCAGGCCGATGATGCCGCCGAGGGTGGGCCCGATGCATGGCGTCCAGCCCGCGGCGAAGGCTATGCCGAGGAGGGAGGAACGAACGTAGCTGGGGGCCTGGACCAG
>DATCQG010000393.1:0-19338 GCA_036569625.1 Dermatophilaceae bacterium
TTGACGACACGAGCCTGTCCGAGCTGTCGGAAATCACCCATCCCCGAATAGGCACAAATACGGCATACCTTCATGAAAAGTTCATCGAATCTTGACATTGGTCCCCGATTGAGCGTGCCCGCCAGGGGCATCCTTGACCCCGGCCGCACGCGAGGCCTCCAGGACTCGCAGCCAAGGCCGTGACCAGCGCAGGGACGGTCGCCGACTGGAGGAGCCGCCACCCGAAAGGGACCACCACCGCCCGAGTGCTTTGGGGTAGATGCCTAGGCATAGTCGGCTTCGATGTGATCCGGGACACAGCGCAAGCCCATCCAGTGGCGTTTCCGCTCAAACACGCACATAGAAGCGGGACAGACCGTCTGGTCTGTCCCGCTTCTATGTGAACGCGTTCCCTCGCGCCCAGCCGGAGCTGGGGCGAGGTTCTAGGTCACTTGAGGGTGACGGTGGCTCCGGCGCCCTCCAGGGCAGCCTTGGCCTTCTCCGCAGCTTCCTTGGCAACCTTCTCCAGGACCGGCTTCGGTGCGGCGTCAACGAGGTCCTTGGCCTCCTTCAGGCCGAGGCTCGTGAGGGCACGCACCTCCTTGATGACCTGGATCTTCTTCTCGCCAGCGGCCTCGAGGATGACGTCGAACTCGTCCTGCTCCTCGACCTCGGCAGCAGCGGCCGCGCCGCCGCCGGCAGCAGCAACGGCAACCGGGGCCGCAGCGGTGACACCGAAGGTGTCCTCGAACAGCTTCACGAACTCGGAGAGCTCGAGGAGCGTCATTTCCTTGAAAGACTCGATGAGCCCGTCAGTGCTGAGCTTTGCCATGGTGGCAGTCCCTTTCTAATGGTTCGTACACATGCCGTGAGTGGCGATTGATGGTGGATGAAGCAGTCGCGACCGGGTCGCGTCAGCTCTCGTCGCCACCCGTGGCGACGTCCTGGGTTGTCTCTGCGGCGTTGTCTGCAGGCGCCGCGACGGCTTCCTGAACAGCGGGCGCGTCCTGGGCCGCGTCGGTGGACTCCGTCGGAGCCACCGTCGTGACGGCAGGACCCTCGGCCTCGACCTTGGCGCGCAGAGCTTCGACCACGCGGGCCATCTGCGACAAGGGGGCGGCGAAGAGGTAGACGGCCTTGCTGAGCGACGCATTCATGGCGCCAGCCAGCTTGGTCAGAAGAACCTCGCGGGACTCGAGGTCCGCGAGCTTGTTGATCTCCGCGGGAGACAGGGCCTTGCCGTCCATGACGCCGGCCCTGATCACGAGGTTGGGGTTTGCCTTGGCGAAGTCACGCAGGCCCTTGGCCGCCTCGACCGGGTCACCGGTGATGAAGGCGATCGCGGACGGACCCGAGAACTGACCATCGAAAGCCGTGACTCCGGCTGCCTTGGCTGCGATCTCGGTAAGCGTGTTCTTCACGACGGCGTAGGTAGCGTGCTCGCGAATGGTGCTGCGCAACGTGGTGAGCTGCGCCACGGTCAGGCCGCGGTAGTCCGTGAGCACGGCCGCACCCGAGCTACGGAACTTGTCCGTCAGCTCGGCGATGGCTGCTGCCTTTTCGGGCTTTGCCACGGGGCCTCCTTCCGAAATGAAAAGCCGGAGAAGGCGGCCACAGAACAAGAAGAGCCCCGGCACAGGGCGCGGGGCTCGCGGCATACAGACGAGGTATGCCGGTCACGTGCGATCCTGCGCTGGTTGCCCGCAAGCTTGCGGAACCTTCGGTCAGCCTGCAGGGAGCAGGATGACAACCGGCGGTCTTTGGTCGGGACCCAGCCTAGGGGCGGCCGGCCAACAGGCAAAATCGGCCAGCTCCCGCGCGGTCGCCCACGACCCGGCCTGGCAACGCAGCGAGGCCGCGCCGGTGGTCCGGTGCGGCCTCGCACTACAGGTGCTGTGGGTCAGAACATCAGCGCAAGCTAGTCCGACTCTTCCTCGTCCAACAGGTTGCGCCACTTGGTGTGTTCCAGCGGGATGCCGGGGCCCATGGTCGTGGACATCACTGCTCGGAGGATGTAGCGACCCTTGGACGATGAGGGCTTCAGACGCCGGATCTCATCCAGTGCCGCGCCATAGTTCTCAACCAGCTGGACCTCGTCGAAGGATGCCTTGCCGATGATGAAGTGCAGGTTGGCATGCTTGTCGGAGCGGAACTCGATCTTGCCGCCCTTGATCTCGGTCACGGCCTTGGCCACGTCCATCGTCACGGTGCCGGTCTTCGGGTTGGGCATCAGGCCACGCGGGCCCAGCACCTTGCCCAGACGGCCGACCTTGCCCATCAGGTCCGGGGTCGCAACGACGGAGTCGAAGTCGAGCCAACCGGCCGCCACCTTGGCGAGGAGGTCGTCGGAGCCCACGTAGTCGGCCCCAGCGGCCGTGGCCTGCTCTGCCCGCTCGCCGGTGGCAAAGACCAGGACCCTTGCGGTCTTGCCGGTGCCGTGCGGGAGGTTGACGGTGCCGCGGACCATCTGGTCGGCCTTGCGCGGGTCGATGCCCATCCGCATGGCAACCTCGACGGTCGAGTCGTACTTGGTGCTCGTGGTGCTCTTGGCCAGTCGGACGGCCTGAAGAGGTGTGTAGAACTTGTCCGTGCCGATCTTCTCGACCGCGGCGCGGTATCCCTTGCTGCGCTTCATTTCTGCTCCTGATGCTTGAGTAGCTTGGTTGTTCGGAGTTCGTGGTCGAACGGACCTGCGCTGGCCCTGCCACTTGGTTGGTATGTCGCCCAGCCCCTCCGCAGGGGAGCTGAACGGTCATACCGGGACTACCGGCTCAGCCGGTGGTGACGCCCATCGAGCGAGCGGTGCCAGCAATGATCTTGGCTGCCTGCTCGATGTCGTTGGCGTTGAGGTCTTCCATCTTCACCTCGGCGATCTCACGGACCTGTTTGGCCGTGAGGTGTGCCACCTTCGTCTTGTGCGGCTCGCCCGACCCCTTGGCCACGCCGGCAGCCTTCTTGATCAGCTCGGCAGCCGGAGGCGTCTTGGTGATGAAGGTGAACGAGCGATCCTCGTAGACCGTGATCTCCACGGGAATGACGTTGCCGCGCTGTGACTCCGTCGCAGCGTTGTAGGCCTTGACGAACTCCATGATGTTGACGCCGTGCTGACCGAGGGCGGGACCCACGGGCGGTGCCGGCGTTGCTGCGCCGGCCTGGATCTGCAGCTTGATGAAGCCGGAGATCTTCTTCTTCTTGGGAGGCATTGTCTGGGTCCTTGTTTGCTGGGAATGGTGCGGGTGGCTCTAGTACTGCTGCTGAGTCAGAGCTTGGCGACCTGACTGAACGAAAGCTCGACCGGTGTCTCGCGGCCGAAGATCGAGACCAGCACCTTGAGCTTCTGGCTCTCGGGGTTGATCTCGGAGATGGTTGCAGGAAGGGTCTCGAACGGGCCCTCCATGACGGTGACGGACTCGCCCACCTCGAAGTCGATGATCTGGGTCTCGCCGGCCTTTGCTCCCCCCGCGGTGCCGGTGGCATCGCCGGGGGTTTCGAAGATCGGGTTGAGCATCGTGAAGATCTCGTCGTGCGAGAGCGCGACCGGCTGGTGCGTGTGACCCACAAAACCCGTGACACCCGGGGTATGGCGCACAGCGCCCCAGCTCTCGTCGGTCAGCTCCATGCGGACCAGGACGTATCCGGGCATCCGAACGCGGGTGACCTGCTTGCGCTGGCCGCCCTTGATCTCGGTGACGGTCTCCATGGGGACCTGTACGTCGAAGATGTACGGCTCCATGTTCAAGGAGCTCACTCGGGTCAAGAGGTTGGCCTTGACCCGGTTCTCATACCCCGCGTAGGAGTGAATGACGAACCAGTCACCCTCCTGGAGCCGCAGTGTGGCGCGGAAGGCGGCCTCATCCTCGACGTCCTCGTCGACGTCAGACTCCCCGCTCGCATCGACGTCAGCCTGCTCAGCCACCTCGGCGTCGGCCTCTTCGGCCTCGGCCTGCTCACTCACATCGGCCTCGGGCTGTTCGGCCACGTCGAGATCAGCCTGCTCGGCTACGTCGACGCCCTGCTTGCCGTCGGCGGGCAGGTCGGCTGAGACCTCGGAGGTCTGCTGCTCGGACACGCTGATGACCTACTTCCTGACTTCTGAACTGACGATCGCAGTGGCCCGCGATCGCGTTGTGGCTGGGGATGTTACCTATCGATTGGGCACTGTTACGTATCGTTACTTACCGAATGCGAGAGCGATCAACTTGACGAACACCTGGTCGAAGCCCCACACCAAGCCCATGACGACGGACACGAAGACGATGACGACGGAGGTGTAGGTCACCAGCTCGTGCCGCGTGGGGCGAACCACCTTGCGCAGCTCGTCCAGGATCTGGCTCATGAACAGGGTGAGGAACCCGAAGAACCGGCCGACCGGGTTGCCCCGTCGTGGGGCATCACGGCGCGCGCGACCGGAGCCAGCGGTGTCTGCTGTGCTCGTCTCGGTCACAGTTCCTCATCTCTCGTTGTCGGGAGCCACCCGCGCGCCAAGGCTCGCAGGCCGCAACACCGACGTCTTTGTCGGTTCGGATAACGCAGGGCAGGAGGGACTCGAACCCCCAACCGCCGGTTTTGGAGACCGGAGCTCTACCAATTGAGCCACTGCCCTATGTGCGGTTGTACGGGTTGGCGCACAGTTCGTGCTTACACATTGTGGTGCTGGGAGGCCTCGGGGCATGCCTGAGCATGGTTGTCGTCAACCACCCAGTGGGTGAGCATACGCGAGGTCGGCGGCCCAATGCGAACTCGGCTTCGACGACGGCGACCGGCCTGTGGACTGGTACGACACGCCATACCGACGTCTGCGAATATTGTGCCGTGACTGAGCCAAACCCCCGCACCCGTGTCTCCCGCCGCATCGGCTCCATCGCCGAGTCAGCGACTCTCGCCGTCGACGCCAAGGCAAAGGCGCTCAAGGCCGAAGGCCGTCCGGTCATCGGCTTCGGCGCCGGCGAACCTGACTTTCCGACCCCGGACTACATCGTCGCTGCCGCGGTCGCGGCGGCCCAGGATCCGGCAAACCACCACTACACGCCCGCGGGAGGGCTGCCCCAGCTGAAGAAGGCGATCGTGGACAAGACCTTCCGCGACAGCCACTACCTCATTGCGCCCGAGCAGGTGCTGGTGACCAACGGCGGAAAGCATGCGGTCTACAACACTTTCGCCACCCTTCTGGATCCGGGCGACGAGGTGCTGCTCCCGGCGCCGTACTGGACGACCTACCCCGAGGCGATCAAGCTCGCCGGCGGCACCGCGGTCGAAGTCTTCGCGGGCGAGGACCAGGACTACATGGTGAGCGTCGAGCAGCTCGAGGCCGCACGAACGCCCCGGACCAAGGTGCTGCTGTTCTGTTCGCCGTCCAACCCCACCGGCTCGGTGTACTCCCCCGACCAGATCCGCGAGATCGGCCGCTGGGCCGTCGCCAACGGGATCTGGGTCGTCACCGACGAGATCTATGAGCACCTGACGTATGACGGTGTCCGATCGGTCTCCATGCCGGTCGAGGTTCCGGAGCTCGCTGACACCTGCGTCGTTCTCAACGGCGTCGCAAAGTCGTACGCGATGACCGGATGGCGGGTGGGCTGGATGATCGGCCCGCGCGACGTCATCAAGGCCGCCACGAACCTGCAGTCGCACTCGACCTCGAACGTTGCCAACGTCTCCCAGCGGGCTGCGATAGCGGCGCTCAACGGGCCGCTGGACGCAGTGGCTGAGATGAAGGTGGCTTTTGACCGTCGCCGGCGCACCATGGTCGCGATGCTCAACGAGATCGAGGGTGTCCAGTGCCCCGTGCCCACCGGTGCGTTCTATGCCTACCCGTCGGTCAAGGGCCTGTTCGGCAAGACCATCCGCGGCCGGGTCTGCACGACGTCTGTTGAGCTGGCGGCCCTGATCCTTGAGGAGGCCGAGGTGGCCGTCGTGCCTGGTGAGGCCTTTGGACCCAGCGGCTACCTGCGGCTCTCTTACGCCTTGGGCGACGCCGACCTGGCCGAGGGCGTTGCCCGGATCCAGAAGCTCTTGGGCGAGGCCGAATAAGAACCAGCCTGTCGTCTTGCCAAGAACGGCGCGCACCGTGTCATAGCGACATAGGCTCGGAACATGACCAACCAGGAGAGCACGGGCTCGGAGTCGCTGGGCAGCTACAGCCTCGACGAGGAGGACCAGCTACAGGCGGAGGACACCCTCGACGACCGCGGCGTCGACGATCTCCTGGACGAGGGCTACTCACCGCCGGAACGTCCCCGCGGCGTCGACGCGTTCGGGACCACTCTGGCCGAGCAGCGACAGGGGGAGAACATCGATCAGCGACTCGCCCACGAGGTGCCCGACCCGGCCAGTGCGATCGAGGACTTCCTCGAACACCCGGACCGGGTGGGTGGCGACGACCCGGACGCGATCGCGGCAGAGGACGACTTCCTCGGCGACGGCGAGGTGGGCGCCCGGCGCAGCGGCCGGCTGATAGCCCCTGACGAGGGATCGCACGAGGACACCGAGTCGGACATGCTGGCAAGGGATGTGGGCAGGGATGGTGGCGGCTCATCTGCCGAAGAGGCCGCCATGCACATCATCGAGGATGAGCGCTGAGACCAGACCGACCGCTGGGCCTGCTGCCCAAGGCGCACCTGCATCTTCATTTCACCGGCTCGATGCGGCCGGGCACGCTGACCACGCTCGCGGACAAGCACGGCTTGCGTCTGCCCGATGCCCTGACGAAGTCCTGGCCACCGACCCTCAGCGCCACGGACGAGCGTGGGTGGTTCCGCTTCCAGCGCTTCTATGACATGGCCCGCGCCTGCGTCCGCGACGAGGCGGACATGCGCCGTATCGTTCGTGAGGCGGCCCAGGACGACGGGCAAGAGGGATCACGGTGGCTCGAGATCCAGGTCGACCCGACGTCATATGCACCCTTCGTCGGAGGCATCACCCCGGCACTGGAGATCGTCCTGGACGAGGCGCGGTCAGCCTCAGAGGACATCGGCATCGGCGTCGCCGTCGTGGTCGCCGCAAACCGGATCCGTCACCCGCTGGATGCGCGGACACTGGCACGGCTCGCCGCCCGGTACGCCGGAGACGGTGTGGGCCAGGTGGTTGGCTTCGGGTTGAGCAACGACGAACGCCGAGGAGTCACAGCCGAGTTCGCGCCAGCATTTGATATAGCCCGCCGCGCCGGTCTGGCCTGCGTGCCCCACGGAGGCGAGCTGCTCGGGGCTGCCGCAGTGAGCGAGACGCTGGCTGCGCTGGCCCCCGACCGGTTGGGGCACGGCATCCGTTGTGTCGAGGACCCGCGAGTGCTGGACGAAGTCGTGCGCCGCGGCCTGACCCTTGAGGTGTGCCCTGGCAGCAACGTCGCCCTCGGCGTGTACGGGACGGCGCGGGATGTTCCGCTTCGTCAGCTGGTCGACGCCGGCGCCAACATCGCTCTGGGTGCTGACGATCCGTTGTTGTTCGGCTCGAGGCTGAACGCCCAGTACGAGACGGCGCGAACGGTGCACGCTCTTTCGGACGTCGAGCTGGCCGAGCTGGCAAGAGGATCTGTGCGAGGCTCGCGCGCGCCGGAATCAGTACGAAAGCAGATCCTCGCGGACATCGGGACCTGGCTCGGCGGCTGACCTGCTCCGCGCCCCAGCCTCTCCGTAGCAATGGCCTCAGAGCCTGTCCATAGAAGAGCCAGAGGGCCATCGCATCTCCTCCGGCCAACGTGAGGTCATGGACACGACAACGACCCTCGAGCCACGGGAGACCGCGGTGCGGCCCACGCCCACCATCCCCGTCCTTGACCTGGTGATACCGGTCTACAACGAGGCGGTGGACCTGGAACGCTCCGTTCGCACCGTCCGGGCCTACCTCGACCATTCCTTCCCCTACCTCGCCCGGCTGACCATCGCCGACAACGCATCCACCGACGGCACCCTCGTCATCGCCCATGCGCTCGCCCGTGAGCTGCCGGGCGTGCGGGTCGTCCACACCCCGGTCAAGGGGCGGGGCCGAGCGCTGCAGACCGTGTGGCTCGGCTCGGATGCGCAGGTGCTCGCCTATCTCGACGTCGACCTGTCGACCGACCTGTCCGCACTCCTCCCCCTCGTCGCACCGCTTGTTTCGGGGCACTCGCACCTGGCGATCGGCACGAGGCTGGGTCGCACCTCGCGCGTTGTGCGCGGCCCCAAACGCGAGGTCATCTCACGCAGCTACAACCTGATCCTCCACGGCATGCTTGCCGCGCGGTTCTCCGACGCGCAGTGCGGCTTCAAGGCGATCCGGGCCGACGTCGCGCGCGAGCTCCTCCCCCTGGTGGAGGACACGGGATGGTTCTTCGACACCGAGCTCCTCGTGCTGGCCGAGCGCGCCGGGCTGCGCATCCACGAGGTCCCGGTGGACTGGGTCGACGACCCGGACTCACGTGTCGACATCGTCTCCACGTCGCTGGAGGACCTGCGTGGGGTCGCCCGCCTCGGACGCGACCTGATGTCCGGACGACTTCCCTTGCGCGAGATCGGCGAGCATCTGCCGCTGGTCGGCGATCGCAGCATCCGTCCCACCGGACGCAGGCCGGCGGGTGACTCCTCGCCGGGCGACGCCTCGTCCACCGCACGCGCAACTCTGCTGCACCAGCTGTTGCGCTTCGCCGTCGTCGGAGTTGCCTCGACCGCGGCGTACGCACTGCTCTTCCTTCTGCTGCGTGGGGCGTTCGGTGCGCAGGCCGCAAACTTCGTGGCCCTGCTCCTCACCGCCATCGCCAACACGGCGGCCAACCGGCGGTTGACGTTCGGGGTCCGAGGCGCGAGCGCCGCAATCCGCCACCAGGGCCAGGGTCTCGTGGTCTTCGCCCTCGGCTGGGCGCTGACCTCGAGCGCACTCGGCATCCTGCACGCGGCCGCCCCGGGCGCACCACGCGGCACGGAGCTTGCCGTCCTCGTCGTCGCGAACCTCGCGGCGACCCTGCTGCGCTTCGTCCTGTTGCGCCGCTGGGTTTTCCGCCAGCACAGAACCCCCGCCGACGTTTCCATCCCGGCGCTCGCCATCACCCAAGGAGACCCGCGATGAGCACCCTGTCCCGCAACACCACCGATGTGCTGCGGGAGCCGGGCAGTCCGGACTCACCGCTCTGGAGCACCCCCGACGCCGCGTCACCGAACAACCACGAAGCGCCGCTGTCGGGAAGCCCTGACCGACCGACGCGCACCCGATGGGAACGTCCCGCATTTCTCGGCCTGCTGCTGGTGACCGCAGCCCTGTACCTGTGGGACCTCTCCGCGTCGGGATGGGCCAACTCGTTCTACTCCGCAGCCGCACAGGCCGGCTCGAAGAGCTGGACCGCATTCCTGTATGGCGCCTCCGACGCCGCCGGGTCGATCAGCGTCGACAAGCCCCCCGCATCGCTGTGGGTCATGGCTCTTTCCGTGCGAGTGTTCGGGCTCTCCTCCTGGTCGATCCTCGTGCCGCAGGCACTGATGGGGGTCGCAACGGTCGGCACTCTCTACGCCAGTGTCCGACGCAGCTTCTCCTCCCATGCCGCCCTGCTCGCCGGCACGGTGCTCGCCCTCACCCCGGTGGCCGCGCTGATGTTCCGGTTCAACAACCCGGACGCCTTGCTCGTCCTGCTGCTCACGCTGGCGGCATACGCGACGCTGCGGGCGGTGGAGAACGGCCGCACCCGCTGGATGCTGCTCTCTGGCGCGCTCGTCGGACTCGGGTTCCTGACCAAACAGCTGCAGGCGTTCCTCGTCCTGCCGGGCTTCGCAGCCGCGTACCTGGTCGCTGCCCCGGTGTCCCTGGGGCGGCGGATCCGGGGCGGACTGCTTGCCGTCTGCGCCATGGTGCTTTCGGCCGGCTGGTGGGTCGCGCTCGTCGAGCTCGTCCCCGCCTCGATGCGTCCCTACGTCGGCGGGTCCCAGACCAACTCCTTCCTCGATCTGACCTTCGGGTACAACGGGCTGGGCCGTCTGACCGGCTCAGAGACCGGTTCCGTGGGCGGCGGCGGCGGTGGGGGCTTCTCCTCGCAGGCGGGCATCGGCCGGATGTTCGCCAGCGAGGCGGGCGGGCAGATCGCCTGGCTGATCCCTGCCGCCCTCATCCTCGCCATGGCTGCCCTGTGGCTTCGCCGTCGCGCGGCGCGCACCGACATACGGCGAGCCGCCCTGATCGTGTGGGGCTCGTGGCTGGTCGTGACCCTGCTGACGTTCTCGCTGATGGCAGGCATCTTCCACGCCTACTACACCGTGGCGCTCGCTCCGGCGATTGCGGCCCTCATCGGGATCGGCACCGCCCTCATCTGGGAACGGCGCGGCGAGCTGTCGTCCCTGGCGGTGCTCGCCGGGGCCACCCTGGCGACGGCCGGATGGGCGTTCGTCCTGCTCGGTCGCAGCACAGACTGGCTGCCGTGGTTGCGCTGGGCCGTGCTGACCGCAGGCCTGATCGGAGCCGCCGGGCTGCTCGCCGGGCACTGGGTCGGGCCCCGGGTCCTGACCGCCTCGGCAGTCATTGCGATCCTGGCAGGTCTGGCCGGACCGACCTCGTACACGCTGCAGACCGTGACCACCGCACACGCGGGCTCGATCGTTACCGCGGGGCCCACAGTGGCCGGCGGGATGGGCGGTATGCCGGGGGCTGTCAGGGGCGGTATACCCGGTGGCGCGGGCGGCCCCGGGGGCTTCCCCCCGGGTGGCATCGGCAGCATGCCGGGCACCCCACCCAACGGCGGAACGGCGCCAGGTCGGACGGCCCCGGGCGGGACAACCGTTGGCGGAGGGGGCATGGGCGGCCTTCTCAACGGGTCGCAGGTCGGTGAGAACGTGAAGACGTTGCTGCTCAAGAACGCTGACTCCTACACCTGGGTCGCGGCGACCGTCGGCGCGAACAACGCGTCGAGCTACCAGCTCGCAACCGAGAAGTCGGTCATGCCGATCGGCGGCTTCAACGGCTCCGACCCTTCGCCGACACTGGCACAGTTCAAGGCCGACGTGGCGGCCGAGAAGATCCACTACTTCATCGGCGGTGGCGGCCTGGGCCAGGCCTCCGGTGGCTCACAGGCCTCCAGCGAGATCTCGGCGTGGGTCACGGCCACGTTCACCGCCCAGACGGTGGATGGGGTGACGCTCTACGACCTGACCCAGCCAGCGACGGCGGGCACGACCGTCACGACCGCCACCACGAACACGTGACGAATCAGAGTGACAGGCCGACAAGTACCGGCTCGTTGACCAGTGTCACACCAAAGGCATCCAGGACGCCGTCTCGGACCTCGCCGGCCAGCGCCATGATGTCGGCGGCGGTGGCAGAACCCCTGTTGGTGACGGCAAGTGTGTGCTTGGTCGACAACGCGGCGGGCCCCGGCATGCCGTAGCCCTTGGCGAAGCCGGCCTTCTCGATCAGCCATGCCGCACTGGTCTTGACCTGACCGTCCGGCGCGTCGAACCGCGGCACCAGGACGGTTCCGTCGACGGTGCCAAGCCGGGCCTGCGCGCGGACCTGCAGTGCGTCATACGAGCTCGCGGACATGACCGGGTTGGTGAAGAACGAGCCGCAGCTCCACGTGTCGTGGTCCGTGGCATCCAGCACCATCCCGCGCTGACGGCGTTGGGCGAGCACGGCCTCACGCGCCTCCCCGAGCGGCACCCTCGCCCCCGCGTCGACGCCGAGCGCTCGCGTCAGATCCTCATACGCAACCGGCATAGACAGTGTGTCCAGCCGAAGCTGGAACACCACCTCGAGAACGACGTAGCGCGGCTCACCCTTGAACAACGAGCTGCGGTAGGTGAACTGGGCGTCGGCGTTGGCGAAGGTGCGGACCAGCTGCTCGCGGCGGTCCCACACGCGCACCGACGAGATCGTCTGCGCGACCTCCTGGCCGTAGGCGCCGACGTTCTGGATCGGGGTCGCACCGGCGCAGCCCGGGATGCCGGAGAGCGCCTCGATGCCGGACCACCCCTCGGCCACCGCACGGGCGACCACATCGTCCCAGACCTCACCAGCGGCAACGCGGACCGTGACCCCGCCGGTGGAGTCGGTGGACTCGACGGTGATGCCGTGCGTCGCGATCTGGACCACTGAACCGTCAAGTCCCTCGTCGGCGATGACGAGGTTCGAGCCGCCCGAGAGAACCAGCAACGGCTCTTCGGCGTCGTCAACCTCGCGGATCGCGTCGACCAGCTCGTCGGTGGTGCCGACGCTGACCAGGCGTTCAGCCGGGCCGCCCACCCGCATGGTGGTCAGGCCTGACAGAAAGACGTCGTGCTCCTCGCGCATCAGTGGTTCAGTCGAGAGCGACGACGGCGACTGCGCGACCGAGCACCTTGTCGGAGCCACACGTGGCCTTGAGCTCAACCGTGGCCCGCCCGGCGTCGGCGTCGAGCGCTGTGACGACGCCGGTCACCTCGACGTCGGCACCCCCCTCGTAGGGGACGACCACGGGCTTGGTGAAACGGGTGCCATACTCCACGACCCGACCGGCATCGCCGACCCAGTCGCTGACAACGTTGATCGCCGTACCCATGGTGAACATGCCGTGGGCGATGACATCCGGGAGCCCGACGGACCTGGCGAAGCGTTCGTCCCAGTGGATGCGGTTGCGGTCCAGGCTGGCCCCGGTGTACTGAACGAGGCTGGCTCGGCTGATGTGGATGGTGCGCGAGGGCAGCTCCTGACCGACCTGGACGTCAGTGGCTGAAAGCACGGCGTTGCTCATCTGGTCACTCGCCCCCGCGGATCACGAGAGTCGAGGTGGCCGTGCATACCGGCTCGCCCTCGTTGGTGGACAGCTCGCTGCGGGTCGTGACCATGGCGTGCCGACCCGCCTGTTTGACCGAGTCAACCGTAAGGACACCGACGATCTCGTCACCGGCCGTGATCGGGCGGTGGTGGACGAACCGCTGCTCGCCGTGGACGACCCGGCTGAAGTCGATACCGGCTTCCGGGTCCTCGATCAGCTGTCGATCACACTGCTGGGCGATCAGGATGGCGAACGTGGGAGAGGCGATCACGTCGCGGTAACCGCGGGCCCGGGCCAGCACCTGGTCGGTGTGAACGCCATCAGTGGCCCCCACCGCCTCGGCGAACTCGCGAATCTTGGCCCGGCCGACGGAATACGGGGCGGTGGGCGGGTAGGTGCGCCCGGTGAAACCTGTGTTGACGGCCATGGCGACCACCTTAGAACCCGCCGACAGATAGCAACGACCGCCCCATCAGTGATGGGACGGTCGTCACAAGCCGGGATCGCGAGCAGTTGACCCGCCGTGAAAGATGCTGTTGGTCAGCGGGTCTCGCGGTGCGTCGTCTGCTTGGAGCAACGTGGGCAGAACTTGGCGAGCTCCAACCGGTCAGGGTTGTTGCGGCGGTTCTTCTTGGTGATGTAGTTGCGGTCTTTGCAGTCCACACAAGCCATCGTGATCTTGGGGCGGACGTCGGCGCTCTTGCTAGCCACGGGGGGAAACCTGCTCTCGGAACTCAAGGTGGAACTGAAGCGAACCTGAAGGATCTGGGTGGTCGCACGCTCCCGCGCGGCGACGCTCAAGAATAGGCGATGCCAGGGGCAAAACCGAAATCGGGTCGGTAGCGGGAGCGGGACTTGAACCCGCGACACCACGATTATGAGTCGTGTGCTCTAACCACCTGAGCTACCCCGCCAGGGGCATCCGAAATCCTGACGGCCACGCAGGCTCCGAATGGAGCCCCCAAACGGAATCGAACCGTTGACCTTCTCCTTACCATGGAGACGCTCTACCGTCTGAGCTATAGGGGCATCCGGACGACAGGTTCCGCCCGGCGATGCGTCGAGAAAGATACACGGTCACCGACCCAGACCTGAAATCAGGGGGTGATCTCCACCGCCGCCCCGTTCGAGACGAGCTGCCGGTCGATGCCGGCCAACGCTCCCGGGTCAATGACCCCGCTCCAGGTGCGTCTCCTGGCTGTACGCCGTCTCGCGCGGTCCCCTAGCGTAGAGCCTCAGGCGCTTGCGACCAGGAACGGAAGTCGGATGTCGAACGACAGCGTGACCGAAGAGGGCGTGACCGAAGACGGCGCCTTGGAACATGGTTTGGCCGAGCTGCACCCTCACGAGCCGAGCGAGATCACCTTCGACGAGCAGTACTATCCGGCGCGCCCGAGGCACCTGCGGCCCAAGGCCCGTCTGCGCGGCGCACAGTTCTCCCGTCTCGAGCGGCTCGGCGAACCGGTCGGTTCGAACCCGGCATACGTTGCCTGGCTGCGGGAGGAGTCGATGCTGGGAGACGCCAATGTCATCGCGAGGCAGTTCTCCGGTCAGGCAAGCATGTTCCAGAACCCCTTCGCCAAACCGGACCCGCGCTCGGCGATCGAGACCGCATCAGTCTGGTTCACGGCATACCCCATCTCCGTCCTGGGCCGGCCGGGGTGCTCCTTCCTTGCCACGCTCGGTGACCCTGAGCTGTGGGACGTCTTCCACCGCATCGGGATCCAGGGCCTCCATACCGGCCCGGTCAAACGAGCGGGAGGTATCCGCGGCTGGTCACCGACACCCAGCGTTGACGGGCACTTCGACCGGATCAGCACCCAGATCGACCCAGCGTTCGGCACGGAGGCCGAGTTCCGGACGATGTGCGACGTCGCGGGCGAATACGACGGGACCATCATCGACGACATCGTTCCCGGGCACACGGGCAAGGGCGCCGACTTCCGGCTGGCCGAGATGAAGGTGGGGGAATACCCCGGCATCTATCACATGGTCGAGATCGAACCATCGGACTGGCATCTTCTGCCAGAGGTCCCGAAGGGCCGCGACTCGACAAACATCGGTCTCGAGACCGAGGACCAGCTGGGGAAGGCGGGCTACATCATCGGCAAGCTCCAGCGGGTGATCTTCCAGCAGCCGGGGGTGAAGGACACGAACTGGAGCACCACCGCGCCGGTCACTGGTCCCGATGGCGTCCAGCGCAGATGGGTCTATCTGCACTACTTCAAGCAGGGTCAGCCCACCGTGAACTGGCTCGATCCGACCTTTGCCGGCGTCCGCATGGTCATCGGCGATGCGCTGCACTCGCTCAGCGACCTTGGGTCAGGCGCACTGCGCCTTGATGCCAACGGTTTCCTGGGCGTCGAGAAGAGTGCGGTGGGAATGCCCGCCTGGTCCCAGGGCCACCCGCTCTCGGACGCGGCGAACCAGCTGATCGCCAGCATGGTTCGCAAGGTGGGCGGCTTCACCTTCCAGGAGCTGAACCTCACGATCGACGACATCAAGATGACCTCGGAGGCCGGCACCGATCTGTCGTACGACTTCATCAACCGTCCCGCCTATCAGCATGCTCTGGCAATGGCCGACACCGAGTTCCTCCGGCTGACCCTCAACGCGTCGCTGGCGCTCGGGGTCAACCCGGTTCAGCTGGTCCACGCCCTGCAGAACCACGACGAGCTGACGTATGAGCTGGTCCACTTCACGACCGCGCACAAGGATGACCACTACCACTATCACGGTGAGGAGATCACCGGCGGTGATCTCGCAAAGACCATCCGTCAAGACCTCATCGATCGCCTGACCGGTGAGGCGGCGCCATACAACCTGATCTTCACGACGAACGGGATCGCCTCGACTACCGGCACCGTGATCGCCGCCGCTCTCGGATACACGAGGATCGACAACCTCAGTGATGAGCAGATCCACAGGATCAGGCAGGCACATCTGCTGTTGGCCATGTTCAACTCACTTCAACCCGGGGTGTTCTCCATCTCGGGGTGGGATCTGCTCGGCATGCTGACCGTCGACCCCGACGAGATCGCGCCACTCCTTGAGACCGGGGACACGCGTTGGATCCACCGGTCCACCTACGACCTCATGGGGTTCAACGAGTCTGAAGTGCCAACGATGGGAATGCCTGAGGCAGTGAGCATGTATGGCCCGCTGCCCGCCCAGCTCAGGGACCCGGACTCGTTCGTCTCTCAGCTCCGACGCATCCTCCGCCTCCGCAGGCGCTACGGCATCGCCACGAGTACGCAGGTCGACGTGCCGGAGGTGTCGAACAAGGCCATGCTCGTCATGGTGCACGAGCTCAGCCACCCCGGAAAACATCAGGTCACGGTCCTGAACTTCGCCCCGGACGAGATTGTGGGGACGATCAACTCGACTCATCTGGTCCCCAGGTCGGTCGTTGTCGACATGTTCACCAACGAGGTGTTGGGCGAGGTGGACGACCTGCACAGCTTCAGCATTGCCCTCGAGGGCCACCAAGGCCGGTCCCTGTTCGTCACGCAACCAGAAGGCGCCGGGCCGCTGGCATGACACAGAACCTTTGACCACCAGGGTTTTCGGTTCGTTCGGGCGAGACCACCGGAGAATGGTGTCGGCAGCGAGTAACCGTCCCTACTTCAGCGGAAGCCCAAATGCTTTCGCCATCGACGGCGCCGACGCGGCACCGAAAAGGAACGGGGTACCAGCCACTTCCTCGAACAAGCGCGTCAATGAGTAGTGCGTCAGTGGCGAGGTGACCACGTTCGCCCTCTGGCTCGGATGGATGACGACCGTGAGCACCGTGTTGTCCGAGGACTTGTCGTCCTCGTCCGCGGTGAGCACTACTGCGAGGTGCCCCGACCTCCAGTCCGGACCGTCGAAGATCTTGGTCATCCAGCTTTCGAACCAGGCATCGGCCGTGCCCAGAGGGCAGTTGTGGGCATCGTTGCAGACATTGGGAATGACCATCCCAACATTCGGCAGCGCCCCCTGTGTGATGGCCTCGGACAGCCGGTCCACGGGGACGTCGTACCTCTGGCAGATGTCACGTTCGTTGGTGAAGTACGCCCAGGGATTGTGCTTGACCGCGTAATCGGAGCCGCCGTCAGTGGTCGAGCAGCTCTGCGGCATCCCGTCGACAAACGCTGCCGCGGTCTTCCCTGATGCAACTGCCTGACCGAACACAGACGTTCCTGTGACGGGGTTGTCAGATGGCTTGTTGTCGTTGGTGATCCCGTAGGTCTGGCCGCCGGCGATGGCGATGTAGTTCGGCAGTGACGGGTGCTGGATCGCCGCGTAGCTCGTGGCATAGCCGAACTGCCGGGCCAGGCCGAAGGTGTAGGGCATGCCAGACCTCATCTGGCTCAGCGAGTGATTCTCCTCGATGAACACCAGCACCTTGGTAACGACACCGGAGGGAGCCAACGTCGGCGCCGACGTCCGTGTTGCCGTAGCCAGCGGAGCCGGCTGGGCGCTCGACGGTGCGACGCCCGCTGTGGTGGTCGCGGTGGAGCATCCCGACACAGCCAGGGCAAGGATGGCTGAAAGTGCCGCAGCACGACCGAACATGATCACCGAGGCGAGCCACCAGCATTCTCGTAGGACCACAGCTCGCTGCTCATTCCGACATTGGGTGCCGCGGGTTGACCGGCTCGTTCCGACTCACTGCGGTGCCCGGACCCGAATGCGGACGAGCTCACCCAGGACTGGAACGACTCGTCGTCAGCCCAGCGGGTGATGACCAACCAGGTGTTGCGCTCGTCGGTCGGCCTGAGCAGCTCGAAGCCTTCGAAGCCGGGTTGGCCGTCGACGGCGCCCGCTCGTGCGGCGAACCGACGAGCCAGCTCGTCACCGCTGTCAGCGGGCACGGTGATCGCGTTGATCTTGATGATGGTCATGTCAGAACTCCCCGTTGACGAGGCCCATCACTTCGATCCGCCAGTCAGCAAAGCTCATCTCCGGCTCACGCGCCCGCAGCGAGGCGAGCGCCTGCTCACGGGTTGGCTCGCCGCCCAGGGCCACGGCCGCAATGTGCTCGGCCGACTCGTCGTGGGGAAGTACGCGGACCCGGATCCGCGTCGCCGACTTGTCAGCCTGGATGGCATGGGCGAGGACGTCCAGCAACGCGAGTCGCGCGCTCTGGTCATCGGGTGCGGTCGCCTCCACGGGAGTGTTTCCGCCGACGAGGACGACCCGACCACCGTCGGACATCGCCGGGAGGATCGTCGAGGAGGCGGTGAAACGAGAGATCAGCCCATCCTCCAGGAAGTTGCGCACTCGTTCGATGACGGTCTTCCCACGGGCGGCGACCTGCACCGGGAGCTGCACATAGCAGTCCAGCGAGCCGGGCGTTATGCCTTCCAGGACCGCCTCCAGGCTCCTGAGATCATCGACCGCGGTCACCTCCGCGCCTGCATCCTTCAGGGCTGCCGACACGGCAGCCACCCGCTCAGCTCCTCCTGTCACCACTACCTTCGAGCCCACGGTCTTTCCCCTCTCGGTCGCTGTTAGCAGATCGTAGCGAACCACAGCTTGGGTGCTGGATCGCCCACCGCCCGCTACATCTGGGTGAAGGCCGCCTCGGCCGGGTCAGCCCCCACCCGTGCGCCACGTTCCCGCGCGGTGACCGCCTCCATCTCGTCGCGGCCAAGGGATATGTCGGCGGCGCCGAGGTTCTCACGCATCCGGCGCCCGTCAACGGACTTGGGGATCACAATGTTGCCGATGCCGAGGTGCCAGGCAAGCACAATCTGCGCGGGGGTCGCCCCATGCTTCTTCGCCAGCGCGGTCACGGCCCCGGCCGCCAGGTCAGCCCCCTGGCCCAGCGGGCTGTATGCCTCGACGGCAATCCCGTGGGCGCGGGTCGTCGCGGACAACACGGCCTGCTGGAAAGTCGGGTGGAGCTCGATCTGGTTGACGGCCGGGACCACATCCGCTGCAGCCAGCAACGTCTCCAGGTGGTTCGCGAGGAAGTTGGACACCCCGATGGCCCGAGCTCTGCCGGCGGCATGGATCTTCTCCAAGGCCTGCCAGGCGTTGACGAACAAACCCTGGGACGGAACCGGCCAGTGGATGAGATACAGGTCGATCACGTCAACCCCGAGCGCCCGCCGGCTTGCTTCGAACGCCTCGGCTGCCGTGCCTTGCTCCCCGTTGCGCAGCTTGGTGGTGATGAAGATTTCTTCTCGCGGGATTCCCGAGGCTGCGATCGCGGCGCCCACGCCTGCTTCATTGCCGTAGGCGGCGGCTGTGTCGATGTGCCGATAGCCAGCCTCCAGCGCATCTTCGACCACGCGTTGCGTCTGACCTCGCGGCACCTGGAACACGCCGAAGCCGAGCTGGGGAATGCTGACCCCGTTGTTCAACGTCAGGCGAGGAACGGTAACCATGCCAACTCCCTGGGCTTCGCGTAATAAGACCCTTCGAGCCTAGACATTTGCCATGGGCCTGGTGAATGTCATTTCCCACACCCCGGGAGAGTCATCTCGTTAGGGTGGCGATCATGGACATCGTCACCACCTGTCAGCGGCCGGACCTCAAAGACGAGGCGGATGACAGCGTTCCATGTCAAGTGGCCCGAGTTTCTTTTCCCGCATGACCCGATCATGAAGCAGTACGAGGCACAGGTCGCCGAGTTCTTCCCGCAGTACGACGTGCTGCTGCTGGATGAG
>DATCQG010000394.1:0-3939 GCA_036569625.1 Dermatophilaceae bacterium
TCAGGGACCGTCCGCCGTCCTGCCCCGCGTGCTCTGGTCCGACGGCACGCCACCGCACGTCATCGAGAACCCATCAAGTGACGACCTGATCGTCATTGGCGTGGAACTCAAGACATGAACTGCCGCTGAGCCGCGCCCGACGTGCGATTACCGCTCATGCCCGGCGTTGGTGTTCGTTCTTGTCCGGTCAACGATGGAGCGCAGATCGATTGCTAAGTCGCAGCTCAAGCGACAGGACATACCCGAAAACCCCCGGAGAGGTTGTCCCAGGTGTGTCCCGCGCCCGGCCGACTCCGGCACCGCGCGGAAGCCGGGTGTGTGTGGCAGGCGCTCTTAACTGGCGCGCAACGCCTTGACGAGCTGCTTCTTGTTCATGGTTGACCGGCCTTTGATGCCAGCCTTCTTGGCCCTGCGCTGTAGCTCGGGGACCTTCAAGTTATCGTAGGAGCTTGCCGCGCCGCCGCGCGCGCTGGCCTTCTTGCTCGGCGTCTTGATGCTGGCTCTTGCGACCCGCGCCGATTCCTTGGCCGACACGCCCAGGTTACGGAGCCGCTTGTAGAGTGCCTTGTTCTTCACGCCGGTCACGGCCTTCTTCGCCACCATGTGACCTTCACCTCTCAATACGGCGCTTCGCTGCGCCGTGCTCGGACTAGTTCTCGCGGCCTGATGGCGCGTCGCGAAGTCTATCAGCGGCCGCAACCCCTGGACATGGCCACAGCGACGCTGGCAGAGAGATTTGTGGACCGCCGAGGGGCAGCCGACGTTGTCGGCTCCGGGATCCCCAACTGCGACGCAAAAGGGCGCTGTATGCAGCATCGAGAACGTGTCGACGTCATCGTGTGCCGATCGCGAGAACCGTACGGGTGTTCCCTGCTTATGGGCGCTGGAAGACCAACTGCTGTGTGGGCTGCTGAGTCGGCTGCTTGTCGCGGGGCAGTGGCCCGACGGCGGCGGCCAGCAGTGCACCGTTCGGGATGTTCAGCACGCCGTCCTCGGTCGACAGCGTCGTGTAGAGCAGCCCGACCGAAGTCACAGTGCCGTCCAGGGTGCCGCCCAGTGCACCAGAGCGGATCCGTACCTTTTCCCCCGGGTTGTACGGGCGGGCGAAGAGCAGCACGAGGCCAGCGAAGACGTTGGACAGGGCCTGCTGCGCCGCAATGCCGAGAATCATGCCGGTGACCGCACCGCCGACCAGAAGGTTCCCGACCGGCAACGCGAACAGGTCCATCGCGGTGAGCGCCACGATCAGGTAGCCAACCAGCAGACACCCGACGCGAAGCGGCGTCGCGGCAGCGGCTCCGGCGCGGGAAAGGGTAACGCGGCTCAGTTCGCTGGCGGCGCTGCGGGTGGCGGCCAGCCCGAAGACGACGAACCCGGCGGCCGTGCCGTATGCCGC
Organism: Dermatophilaceae bacterium; assembly: GCA_036569625.1. Classification (GTDB taxonomy): domain Bacteria; phylum Actinomycetota; class Actinomycetes; order Actinomycetales; family Dermatophilaceae; genus UBA4719. The sequence goes on from DATCQG010000394.1 coordinate 1,397, forward strand.
CAGGCGCCGATCCAGTGTTGCCGCGTGCACACCGCCGAAGTAGGGGGTGGCCCCGTCCAGGGTGAAGGCGAGGACCGCGCACACGATCGCGCGGCGGAAGTCGGGGCGCACCTTCGAGTCGACGGCACGTACCGCCGCCCGTAGCGAAGCGTTCTTGTCCGGGATCAGTGGTTTCAGACGCATCAACCCTGTCTATCAACGTCTCGGGCGAGAGGTCCAATCGAGCGGTTGCGTGGGTGTCTGCCGAGCTCGTTGCGCCGTATCCCCCAGGGGTGCCGGTCCTCGCCCCCGGTGAACGCGTCACTCGCGCCACGCTGGACCCCCTGGTTCGCGCGCGCGACGAGCGCGCCCGGATCGCCTACGCGGCCGACCGCACGCTCGCGACGCTCTATGTGGTGGCCGAGTGACCCCACAGACCCAGCCGTGTGCCGCCACTGCGACGCGGCAATCTGGCGACGAGGGGTCGTCCTAGGCGAGGGCTGCCGCAGCTGCCGCCTGATCGGTCGGAATGTCCCAGCATTCGACGGCCTTGCCATCCCGGACGTGCCACACGAACACCTGCTGGCCAGAGAAAGGCCTGGGCTTGTCCTGGCCGTTGTCCGTCATGACAACGACGTGGTCGTCGTCGGCCAGGATTGCGTGAATCTCCTGGTGGAACGTCCCCTCGGTCACCTCGCCCAGCTTCCCGAAAAGGCCGAACACCTCCGCCTTGCCCCGGAAGTCGCCACTAAGGATGCTCGTGCCCGCGGAGTGCCACTGAATGTCGTCATCGAACAGCCGCCCGACGGTATCCATATCGCCCTTGGCGAAGGCCTCAAAGCCCTCGCGGATCAACTCGCCATTGGGGTGCATCCTCGCTCCCTTCTAAGGTGGCTGCGGACCGCAGCACGGATGGCAACGTTCTATCGCTACGGGCGTGAGAAATCAAGGGCGAACCTTGATCACCGCGCCCGTCTGGCTCACTCGCCAGATCCTCTCAGCGGACCGTCGGGATCAGGCGTGCTGATAGGGCCGACGTGACGATGAACAAGCTTCCAGGTGTCGCCGCCCGGATGGAACCCCTTGGACCGGCGCACGCGGGGGTGCGGGTGCCGGTGCAGGGGCCGGTGCGGGCGCAGGGGCGGTGTAGGTGCGGGCGCAGGGGCGCAGGTCTGGTAGGCGATCCACCAGTTGATGGCGATGGCGCGTTGAGCCGTGGCCAGACTGACCGCGCCGTCGCAGACCAGGGAAACGCAGTGGTCGTGGTAGGCCCACCGGTTGTGAGCTGAGGCCTCCACCACCCCTGGAGGCTCAAGTGGGTGATCGTGAAGCATCGGACCGTCATTCGCCTTCGGGTACAGGGCTGAGGCCGCCTCGGCGATTCGGTCTTGCAGCGCGAGATGCAGGTTTGCGATAAGCGCGGTGGAGCGGTGAGCGGACACAAAGGACCGGTCGTTGTGGCCCCGGCCAACTGGCTGCTCGCCCAGGCCGTCCTCGAGTACATGGGGCCGGACTCGCTGGCGATGTGGCTAATCGAGCCGGGCTGGGAGGATGGTCCACCCGGTCGGGAGCCGCAGCTGTCGCGGCGGGTTTGCACCACCGCCCGCGTGAAGCCCTACTCGCCGACCTACTGGCCTGGGAACGCGAAAGGGCCTGAACCGGCCACGTCCGGCCGGCCTCTCCGCCCGCCGCGAACACGAACTGCTGGCTGCCCTGTCCCAGACGACTCAATAACAGAAGCACCGATCCCAGGCCGGAGCCCGTCCCACAGCACGATCGGCCACTGGGACGGGTTGCAACGCGTTGATGGGCGTCTGGCTGCATGAGCTCCGGGCCGGGGGGGGTTTCTGTTTTGGAGATGGTCAGCGACGCGATCCCGGCCGGGTCGACGGTCGGGTCGAAACCGTCGCACACGTCGAAGAGCCGTACTCAGCGGCCGGTGCCTACATGTCGTCGAGATCACCCGGGACGCCGAGTTCTGCGTCGCGGCGACCGCCGAGTGGTGACCGTTGTCGGGCGACCCCGTCCGGGCGGGTGGATCATCGGGACGAACTGCCGAAGTAGTGCCCCTCCTGCAGGTCTGCGATGAGTGTGGGATGCGTAGGCTCCCAGCCCAGCAGCTCACGCGTCAGCTCATTGGAGGCCCGAGAGTCGGTGCCGAAGAAACGGGCGAGCCAGCCAAAGTGGTCGCTGGCCTGCTCGGCCGGGACGGAGACCACCGGCACGTTCAGACCGCGACCGATCGCCTCCGCGATGGCGCGGGTCGGCACCCCCTCCTCGGCAACGGCGTGCAGCACCGACCCGGCGGGCGCGTCATCCACCGCGCGACCGACGAGGTTCCCGGCGTCGAGTCGGTGCACCGCGGGCCAGCGGCTCGTGCCGTCGTCGATGTAGCCGGAGACGCCCTTGTCGGCGGCGATGCCGACCAGGGTGGCCATGAAGCCGTGATCGCCCGCGCCATGGACCGTCGGGGCGAAGCGCACGATCGAGGAGCGGACCCCTCGGGTGGCCAGCGCCAACGCCGCTTGCGCGCTGGCGATCCGCGGGTGGAGGCTCGGGTCGGG
>DATCQG010000395.1:0-1508 GCA_036569625.1 Dermatophilaceae bacterium
CCAGGGACCCACCCACGGTCCGACGCCAATATCGGTCAACGCTGTCCTTGTCGACCCTGTGCCTCTCAACGACCTGTCAGTCAACGCGGTGACTCCCATCCGGTGCTGACCAAGTATGGGACGAGCTGGATCGCGACCGGAGCGGCGGCATACCCTCTCTGCTGTGATACACACTCTTGGACCAGACTGGCTCAACGCCGAAAAGCTACTGACGCAGCTGGGGCCGTCCGCCTTCTGGGTCAGCCTGGCGGTGATCTTCGTCGAGTGCGGGCTCTTCATCTTCTTCATGCCCGGCGACTCGTTGCTGTTCACGATCGGCCTGGCGATCCAGAGCCACCCCCTCGGGATCGATCTGCATGTCAACATCGTCGTCGCCTGCGCGATCCTGACCGCCGCCGCGTTCCTGGGCAACGTCGTGGGCTACGAGATCGGTCGGGCGGTCGGTGCTCCGCTGTACACCCGGGGCGGACGCCTGCTCAAGCGCGAGCACTTCGACAAGGCGCATGCCTTCTTCGAGAAGCATGGCAGCAAAGCGATCGTCCTGGCCCGCTTCGTGCCGGTGGTGCGCACCTTCATCACAGCTGTCGCAGGCGTCAGCAGGATGGACCGCCGGCGATTCTTCACGTACAGCTTCATCGGCGCCCTGGGGTGGGCTACGGGTGTAACGCTCATGGGCTACTTCCTGGGTCAGATCTCCTTTGTCCGCAACCACATTGAGGTCATGCTCATCCTGATCGTGGCGGTCTCGCTGGTGCCGGTGCTGGTGGAGTATCTCCGCCACCGCCACAACCAGGCCAAGGCCGCTCTCTAGAGCCCAGTTCGGTGGCGAGCGTGCCCTCGCGCAGGGGTGGGGTGCGGTCCAGGCCTCGAAGCGACCACGCGAGTGCGGCCACGACAAGCAGTGCGCAGCCCGAGCCGCCGACGAATGTGACCCGAGGCCCGAGCCAGCTCCCAACGAGACCACCCAGGCCGAGGGCGAGAATCGACCCGGCCCGTGAGACCCCACTGATGGCGGCGAGCACCTTGCCGCGATCGACCTCGGCCGGCCGGAGCACATAGAGAGGCCCTATGGCGGCACTCGCTCCACCGTTGAAGGCACCCAGCAGGACCAGGCACACCGCGAGCACGGCAACGGTGGGGGAAAGGCCGACGAAGCCGACGCTCAGCGCCGTTCCCGCCAGCCCAACGAGAACCGCGCGGACCCGCGCGGTATCTGTGGAAAGGCGGCCGGCGGCCCATGAACCGGCAACGGCACCCGCGCCGAAGAATGCCTCGAGCAACCCGTACGTCGTTGCGCTCCCTCCGAGGTCGTCGCGGATGAGGAACACCTCGACCACGTTGACACCCTCGAGCACGATGATGAATGGGATCATCCACCCGAAGATGAGCCAGATCAGCCTGTCCCGCTTGAGGATGCGCAAGCCGTCGAACGTGCGCGACCTGGCGGGTGCGACGGATCCGCCGCGTCGCTCGGAGGCCTCGTGACGGCCACCACGGCGGGTCCGGAC
>DATCQG010000396.1:0-21712 GCA_036569625.1 Dermatophilaceae bacterium
GCCTTGGCCGCAGTCGCCTTGGCCGCAGTCGCCTTGGCCGCAGTCGCCTTGGCCGCAGTCGCCTTGGCCGCAGTCGCCTTGGCTGGGGCAGCGCTCTTGACTGCACCGGTCTTTGTTGCGGCGGTGTTCTTCGCGGGTGTCTTGGCGACGCCGGTCTTGACGCTGGCCGTCTTCACACTTGGATTCTTGGCACTGACCAGTTTGGCGCTTGGCTTCTTGGCAGCAGCCGGCTTGGCGGCGTTCTTGACATGAGCCGTCTTGGTTGTGGCGGTCCTTGCAGTGGCTGTGCTGGCAGGGGCGATCTTGACACTTGCTTTCTTGGTCATGGCGGTCCTGAGGGCGGCTTGGCTGGCAGTGGCGGGTTTCACGCGGTCGGCCTTGGCCTTCGCAGTTGCCCTGGCCGGGGTCTTCGGGGCTGCGGTCTTTTTGGTCGCCGTCTTCTTGGTCGCAGTCTTGGTGGAGACGGTGGCACGGGTCGCGGCCGCCGCCACGGCGCGGTTTGCGCTCGCAGTCTCCGGCGTCACGTGAATCCCCTGCCGGTTGAGCGAACGCAACACGACTCTCATCCTTTTCGGCTTGATCTCGGCCTGCACCAACGCAACCCGCAGCTGGTCGCTGTTCACCGAACCGCTGGTGCTGGCGATACGCAGGAGGGCCTGAAGAGCGGGGTGGGCGAACTCTGCTGGCACCTTTGAGGACGGGACTTCCCCTGAACAGGATGAAACGTTCGACACAGTCGACACCGACTACCTTTCGTCGCGAGGCTGTTGTAACGCGTGGGACAGGCGCCAGCGCGTCAACGGCGACAGTTTATGGTTTGGAGGGGTGCGCGGGGAACCGGTCCGGCGGGGCCTTTGGTCGTGCTCCTGACCATTATAAAACGTCCGGCCAGATGCTCGCGCCCCGGTGGGGCCATAACCCGGCCCCGCTGGTTGCCGATACTGCTCCCCAGCCGGCTGCGCCGAATCCCGTGGTGCGCCGTGGGCCGCGCGAGCGCAGCGAATGTCCGACCTCGCCGTGGCGGGTTCTAGTCCTCGAGACTGGCTTTGACGGCGAGTACCGGGCACGAGGCATCCAGCAGGATGCGCTGCGCGTTCGACCCGAGGATCAGCTTGCCGACGGGCGTTCGCCTGCGGAGACCGATCACGATGAAGTCCGCGTTGACCTCCTGGGCCACCTCGATCAGATCCTCGGCTGGTTCCTTGCCGCGGACGAGCTGGCGGACCTCGTGCTCCACCCCCACCTCGTCGAGCTGACCCTGGATGGCAATCAGCTCAGCCTCGAACCGGCGGGCTTCGTTTGCATCGAAGTCCTTGCCGCCACGGCTCGAGTTGATCACGATCAGCTTTGTACGCCGCAACAGGGACTCTTCGGAAGCGCGGCGCAATGCGGCTCGGCCTTCCTTGGTCGGCACATAACCCACGACAACGGCCACTGGAACCTCCTAGGTCACCACGCCACGGCGACACTGCCGTGCACGGCGACGCTATCGGATATCGGCGGCATAGTCCTCAGCGCGCTCGGGCGCGGGACATCGTTTCCCGAAGAACCTGGCCAACCTGCCCGATCTCGATGAGGAAGCCGTCGTGACCGTGTTGCGAGCTGATGATGTAAGCGGGATCTGAGCAGGCACCGGCCCGGGCGATCTCGTGCGACAACCTCAGTGGATAAAGCCGGTCGGAGTCGACACCCACGACAACCAGGTCGGCCGTGACGCGCTCCAGAGCCGCCTGCACCCCACCACGCCCCCGACCCACGTCATGGGAGTTCATCGACTCGGTGAGCACCACGTAGGAGTTGGCGTCGAACCGAACGGCCAGCTTCTCGGCGTGGCGGTCGAGGTAGCTCTCCACGGCGTAGCGCCCACCCCCGCCGAGAGGCTGCTCCTCGCCCTGGGCCTCACGACCGAAGCGGGCATCGAGCTCCAGCTCACTGCGGTAGGTCACGTGCGCAATCCTGCGAGCCAGGCCCAGTCCCAGGTCAGGGCCCTGCGGCTGGTCGTAATAGTCGCCGCCGGCGAAGTTCGCGTCCTGGCGGATGGCCAGCAGCTGAGGCTGGCACCAGGCGATCTGCTCGGCGGACGCGTAGGCGGAACAGGCCAGCACGATGCATCGGCGAACGCGATCAGGGTAGGTCACCGCCCACTCCAGCGCGCGCATGCCACCCATGGACCCCCCGAGGACCGCCGCCCAGGCAGGGATCCCGAGCTGGTCCGCCAAGGCGGCTTCAGCGGCAACCTGGTCGCGAATCGTCACGAAGGGGAATCGGCTTCCCCATGGACGCCCGTCCGGCGCTTGTGATGACGGACCTGTGGTGCCCTGGCAACCCCCGAGAACATTGCTGGCCAGGACGAACCAGCGGTCGGTGTCCAGCGGGCGACCGGGTCCGATCAGTCCGTGCCACCAGCCCGGGGTCGGATGCCCAACACCAGCCACACCTGAGACATGGCTGTCGCCGGTCAGGGCATGCTCGACAAGGACGGCGTTGTCCCGCGCGGCGTTGAGCGTCCCCCACGTCTCGTAGGCGACTCGCACCTGCGGGAGTACCCCTCCGCTCTCGAGCAGAAGGCCGCCGATGTCCACACTCTGCCGCGCGCCTTCCGGCGAACCCTGGCGCCACGCTCCGGTTGACCACGTCGCCGACTCGCCCACGGGCTGAGGCTGGGTTGTAGGTGTCACGGCTCGCACTCGGTGATGGTCTGAGGTGACGGTCACGCTCATCTCCCGGAAGATCTGGGCCCCACCGTCGTGGTCAAGGCCCGCGCTTGCCGACTCTGATCGGAGCCGGCCGGGTCATCACCCGGGGCACCCCACCGCGGAGGAGGGTTGCCGCCCAGCAAGCCGGGGCTTGTTGCTGGAACTCGTGACCTGCCTCAACTATACGGATTGTCAGCTCCGATCGGAATCTTTTCGTCCATCCGGTGACCGAGCCCATCCTCAGCCGCAGTTCATGCCGAGGCCCTCTCGGGCCGGATGGCCAGTTCCACCATCTGTTCGAGCAGCTTGGCCAGGCGATAGCGCGGGTCGATCCTGAGCGCCCGATCGAGCGCGATGCGGGTCAGGGCACCATCACCACGCCACCAGGTGAAGGTCGCGAGGACGGTCAGGGCCGGCGCTGCCCACAGGTCCGGAAGAGCGGCGCACACCTCGCACAGCCTCCGCTCGATGTGCTGCAGGACGATGACTTCGTTGATGTCCCTGACCTCTCCTTCGAGCCACGACCGGTCCCCCAGGGCCTCCCTCATCTGGGTCGACAGCACCGGATCGACCAGCTCCCGGGCCAGGGTTCCGGGGCACAGCCATGAGATCAGCGCATCACGAAGGTCGACATCGGTCAGCGACACGGCAAGCATCGCCAGGTCTTTCGGTGGCAGAGCCCGGGGCGATTCGGGGTTGTCCTCTGACCACAGCGCTCGCGCCCAGACCTCGAGCTCGGTCGCACGACATTCGTCGAGCTCGGACTCCCCGGCCTTCCTGGCCGCGAGGCGCAGGGCCAGCCACTCGTCCGCATGCGCCGGCAGCTCCCCGCTCATCTCCGGCCAGCTCGGCTCCAGCCGGTCAGCCAGAGCCGCACGATCGGGCAAGGGGCAGATCCCACGGCCGACGAACTCCGCAACTGCGGCAACCTCGCTCGGAACCGGCAGTCGCGAGCCCTCCGGCGGGCAGCAGCGCTTGTGGCAGTCGGGGGCAAACCAGCGCTCGCCGCGAACGACCATGCGATCGCTCACCTCGACGCCACCGGCCTCGCACGCCCTCTTCATCTCGTCGAGCATCGCTCGGCTCTCGCCCGCGCGTTCTTCGAACCCGATGAGCAGCACGGATCCGGGGTTGCCCTTCAACAACGGCGCCATCATCGCGGCAACGGCCTCGCCAAGGTGCTCGGGCGGCGGCAGGTCGATGCGTTGGACCAGTCCCACCCGGGTACCGCGCAAACTCAACGCGACGAGGCTGTGCCGGGGGTGGAAGCCGAGCTGATAGGGCAACACGGCCAGCACGTCGGCGGGTCCGCTCAGGTGGATGGTTGTCTTCATGGCTCGACTCTGGAGCCTGCCGTACCGTGGCGACATACCGCTGCTCGTGTCTGTGGACGGCGGGACGACCGGGATCGCCCCTGTGCACAACGCCTGCCTTCACGCAGGATCCGCGCCGTGGTCAGATGATGGGTCCGTCAGGAGGTCGTGCGCGACCGCGGAGGGAACTCCCGTCGCGCGTGGTCAGCGATCCGCCTGAGCAAGAAGGTGTCGACACCGGCGCCGACGACCCCACCCACCAAGGGGAGGGCCTTGCCGAATCGGGTCAGCGACTTCTTGCCGACCTGGGTGAGCAGGCGAAATCCAATGCCCTTGTTGACTGCCATCAGCGCCGGGCCGGGTAGCCGCTGGATAGCCAGGTTGGCCAAAGGTCCGGTGCTGACGTAGCCGGCTTTCTTGAGCAGGTCGTCCGCGTCGGCGCCCACCAGCGCGAGCAGTACGGCGGAGCGCACCTCGGGTTTGGTGAGGTCATAGCCGCGGATCGCAGCAATGCCGGCGACCAACCGCGTTGCGACAACATAAAATCCAAAGACGTTGGCGGGCAATGCAATCGGCAGGGTGACGAAGCCACCAAGGCTGGTGACGAAGCCTCCGGCTGCGGCGAGTCTCAGGTGAGACCGGATGAGGGCATCGATCGAAAGCTCGGCACCAGAGTGCCCGGCAATGGCGACGTTCGCGACCTTGCGTGCCGAGTCGAAGGGAGCCTTGCCGTCGATTCCCACATCCATCAGGCGTTCGATGATGCGTGTTGCCGCGCCCGCGCTCGAGCCGGCCGTGGCTCGGTCGCCGACCACCGCCGGGTCAGTGGTGTCGTGTGCAGGCCCGACATCCTTGCCGAAGATTCCCACCTGTGACCTCCTGTTGGCGCTCGGACCTGCCTGCCAACATTGGATCATGCTGCTGGCCGATGTCGTAAGCACGTCGAACCAGGTCTCGGCGACAAGCTCACGCAACGCCAAAGTATCGTTGATCGCTGACCTGCTCCATCGGTGTGCCCTGCTCGTGGCCGACGGTGCTGCCCCTCCGGCAGAGATCGGGTTGGCGACCCGCTACCTCTCCGGATCGCTGCGACAGCGACGCACCGGCATCGAGCTGTCAACGTTCTCCCGGCTGCCCTCCCCCGCCGATGTTGGAGACGTGTCCCTCTCCGAGCTCGACGCCCTGATGCAGCGAGCCAGCGAGATGGCCGGCGCCGGGTCCTCCCGTGAGCGCGCCGACCTCTTCTTTGGGCTGGTCAGCAGGCTGAGCTCCGAGGAACTGGTGTTCGTCCTGGGGCTGCTGCGAGGTGGGCTTCGCCAAGGGGCACTGGAGTCCGTCGTCATGACCGCGGTAGCCCTCGCCGGTGGCGCCGGCCTCGAAGATGTACGCCGTGCCGTAGCCACGCAGGGGGACCTAGCGGGTGTCGCGCAGGCCCTTCTGGCGGACGGCCCAGGAGCGCTCGCTCTCTTCCGGCTGAGGGTTGGCGTGGGCGTAAGCCCCATGCTCGCCAGCTCAGCCAAGAGCCTTGATGAGGCCCTTGCCAGAACCGGGCCCGCGGCTGTGGAGTGGAAGCTGGACGGCATACGGGCTCAGATTCACAAGCAGGGCAACGACATTCGCGTCCTAACCCGGTCGCTGGACGACATCACGGACCGTGTTCCCGAGGTCGTCGAGGTGGTGCGGTCGATGGCCGTCTCCAAGGGGATCTTCGACGGTGAGCTGATCGCATTGAATCCAGGCGGTCGGCCAAAACCGTTCCAGGAGACCGGTTCTCGTACTGCCAGCCGAGTCGACCCCGAGGTTGCCCGTGCGCGGACCCCGCTCACGGCATACCTCTTTGACGTCCTGCACCTGGATGGGGTCGATCTGATCGACGAGAACGGCCGCGCACGGCGTGAAGCGCTCGAGAAGGCCGTGCCCTCCGCCCATCTGACCCCTCGGATCCAGGTGGACGACATCGCCGACCCCCACCAGCTCGATGCGGCGAACGCCTTTGCCGCCGACGCCCTGGCACGAGGACATGAGGGGGTGCTGGTCAAGGCCGACGACGCCCCCTACGACATGGGGCGCCGCGGGTCGGGCTGGGTCAAGGTCAAACCGGTTCACACCCTCGATCTGGTCATCCTGGCTGTCGAGCGCGGCAACGGTCGGCGCAGCGGTTGGCTGAGCAACATCCACCTTGGCGCACGGGACCCGCACGGACGGTTCGGGCCGGAGGACGGCTTCGTCATGCTCGGCAAGACGTTCAAGGGGCTCACCGACGAGATGCTGCGCTGGCAGACCGCCGAGCTGCCACGGCATGCACTCGGGCCCGTCGACGGTTACGTGATGGAGCTGCGCCCCGAGGTGGTGGTGGAGGTCGCCTTCGACGGTGTGCAGACCTCTCCCCGCTATCCGGGCGGGCTGGCACTGCGCTTTGCGAGGGTGGTCCGTCACCGGCCCGACAAGACGGCGAGCGAGGCCGACCCGATCGAGCTGGTGGAGGCCCTGCACCGGTCATGACCCGGCCCGTGGATCCCGACGTTCTTGTCAGACCGGCTTGTCGGCGCCCAGGTTGTCGCGTGCCCACATGGCAGCACTGGTGCGGTCCGTCACACCCAGCCTGCGGAACACATGTCCGACATGGACCTTGACCGTTCGTTCGGTGATGCCCAGAGCACGGCCGATCTGCTTGTTGGCCATGCCCTGCGCGACCAGCCTGAGCACCTGGAGCTCGCGGGCGCTGAGACTTTCTCGCAACGACGGGGAGGCCGATGGCAGCAACGCCCGCGCGACTCGAGGGTCCAGCGGGGCGTGTCCCAACGCAGCCGACCGGATCGCGGCGAGCACATCGCGAGCGTCGCAGTCCTTGAGCAGGTAGCCGACGGCACCGGCCGCCAGAGCGTCAGCAACCCGTTCCTGGTCAGCGAACGAGGTCAGCACAACCACGTGGACCTGGGGATGGCGCGCCAGAATTTGTCGGGTCGCCTCAACCCCGCCAATGCCCGGCATGGACAGGTCCATCAGGACCACGTCCGGCTGCAGGTCGCCGGTCATGGACACCGCTTGCTCACCGCTCTCAGCGTCGCCGACGATCTCCAGGTCGTCGGTCGTGGAGATCAGGGAGGTGAGCCCGGCCCGGACGAGAGGATGGTCGTCAACCAGCAGCACGGTGGTCATGACAGGGGGATCCGCAGCTGCCAGTGGGTACCGCCCCCGGGCGCCGAGGCCAGGAGAAGCTCCCCGCCGGCGTCAGCCACCACGTCACCGAGAACCCGCAAGCCGAAGTGGCCCTGTTTGGGGTGGGCAAGCAGGTCTGGCGCATCGAACCCCACGCCGTTGTCGTTGATCGAGAGGACGGCGTTGCGCTCCAGGCGTTCCAGACGCACCTCGACGTTCGTCGCGGAAGCATGTCTGGCGATGTTGTTCAGGCATTCCTGGGCGACCCGGTAGACGAGACGTTCCCCCGCCGCGTCCAGACCGGTGTCCTGGCCGATCTCGAGCAGTACCGCTGTGCCCCTGGCTCGCAGGGTCGACACCAGGTCGGTCAGGGCGGCTTCCAGCCCAGCCGTGGCCAGGCTCGGGGGATAGATGTCCAGCAGCAGGGAGCGCAACCCACCGATACTGGCCCTGACGGTGTCGGCTGCCGAACGGACCTCGTCGGCCAGGCCTGGCTGGCCCAGCGACATGGCACGCTCGGCCGCTCCGGCAACGGCGAAGGACGTGGCGGCAAGGTCCTGGACGACACCGTCATGGAGGGCCCCGGCGATTCTGCGACGCTCCTCGGTGGAGGCTTCGACTGCACGCTGCAGCAACGCCTCACGCTGGGCCTGCGAGCGCTTCAGCCGGTTCAGCAGCCGCCACAGGATCGGCATCAGCAGCACCACCAGGAGCAGCAGGCTGGTCAGAGTTACGCCGGCAAAGCCCCTCCAGAGCTGGCCCGTGCGCGCTGTGACCTCGTCATAGGGCGCGTAGGTCTCGAAAAGCACCGGCTTACCGGCGGGGGTCCAGATCGGCCGATAGACCTCCAGCAGCTTGCCGCGCCCCCGCTCCAGGCGATTCTCCGGAGCCGTCAGGTCGGACACGTCCGCGCGGGTCTGGGGATTGGTCAGAACGTCCTGCTCCTCGGCACCCAGGGGAAAACGCTCGCCGATCAGGTCCGCGGCATCGGAGTAGAGAATCCGCCCCGTAGGGTCCCAGATCTTCACGCGGACGATCGAGCTGCCCAGCACATGCGCCCGGACCACCTGGTCCATCGCTGCGACAGCCGCTGGGGTGCTGCTCAAGAGCCCTTCGGTCAAGGCGGGCTGAGCCACGGCGTCAGCCATCAGGTTTGCGGTCTTGGCAGCATCATTGACCGCCTCCGCCTCAGCGAGCCGCCGGGAAGCGACCACCCCCGCCAAGGCCACCGCGACCAGGACGGCAAGCGCCCCTGCCACAACCTGAACGAACACCCGCCGGGGCTGTACCGCGGGCTCGCTGGAGGGCACGGTCGCGCCCGCCGCGACCCGGATCCACGGCGGGCGAACCACATGGTCAATGCTCACTTGTGCCCGGCACTGTCATCCGCACCGCCCTTGACGTCAACCTTCGCGCCATCATCGACCTTTCCCGAGCCGCTTGTGCTCACCTTGTCATCAGTGCCCTCGATTTGGGTGGCGTTCAGCCCGCCCTTGTCATCACCGGGCTCAACATGGGCGCTCAGGCCGCCCTTGTCGTCGCCAATCTCGATGTGCCTGCTCTGACCTCCAACCAACGTGGCTTGGGACGGCACCCGCACCGGGACGGTTTGTGCGAAGGAGGCGTTGCCGATGAGTCCCAGGCTGGCCGGGATGATCGCCAGGAGAGCCGCGCCGGTGATGATGATGCGTTTCATGTCAGATCCTTTCGTTGTCTGCGTAGAACCTTTCTCCTCTCCCACTGGTATGGCCCGCCATCAGACCTTGGTAGTAGTACCCATACAACGCAGCGCGTGAAAACATGGCAGTGAAAGCCCGTAACCCAGCAGTCGAGCCCGTCCGGAAGGTGCACGACATGGCCGTCGCCACCGACATCAACAGCAAGTTCACCGCAGTTCGCCCACCCCGGGCGGCTGGTCTCCACCGACTGGCTCGCCGGCCAGCTGAAGGAGGGCCGCATCGGCGCCGGAGACCTCGTGGTGCTCGAGTCGGACGAGGACGTGCTGCTCTACGACACCGGCCACATCCCCGGAGCAGTCAAGGTCGACTGGCACACCGACCTCAACGACCCTGTCACCCGCGACTACGTGGACGGCGCCCGCTTTGCCCAGGTCCTCGGCAGTCGCGGCATCATTCGCGATACCACCGTGGTCATCTACGGCGACAAGAGCAACTGGTGGGCTGCCTACGCCCTGTGGGTCTTCACCCTTTTCGGCCACGAGGATGTCCGCCTGCTCGACGGGGGCCGCACCAAGTGGGTCGCCGAGGGGCGCGAGATGACCCGCGACCTACCGGCACCGACCGCCGTGGACTATCCAGTTGTCGAGCGCAACGATGCTCCGATCCGCGCGTTCAGGGACGACACCCTGGCTCACATCGGTCAGCCGATGGTCGATGTGCGCTCCCCGGGGGAGTTCTCGGGCGAGCTGCTGCACATGCCCGACTACCCGCAGGAGGGCGCGATGCGCGGTGGCCACATCCCGGGCGCCAGGTCGGTGCCATGGGCCCGCGCGGCCAACGAGGACGGCACCTTCAAGAGCCGCGCGGACCTCGAAGCCATCTACCTGACGGAGCAGGGGCTGACGCCCTCGGATGACGTCGTGGCCTACTGCCGTATCGGTGAGCGTTCCTCGCACACGTGGTTCGTGCTGACCCACCTGCTCGGCTTCGGCAAGGTCCGCAACTACGACGGCTCCTGGACCGAGTGGGGCAATGCCGTTCGGGTGCCCATCGAGGTCGGCGCGCCGTGACCACCGACCAGCAAACCATTCCTCTTCCGACGGTCCTCGATGAGATCGCCCAGGACTTCGCTGCCGTGTCGGCTCGTGACCGGCTCACCATGCTGCTCGACTTCAGCGATGGTCTGCCCGGGTTGCCCGCGCGGTATTCCGGTCACGCGGAGCTGCTCGAGCGGGTCGAGGAGTGTCAGACACCGCTGTTCCTCGCGGTGGAGGTGGACGATCCTGAGCCGTCGAAGTCGGGGCGCGTGCACTTGTACTTCCAGGCGCCCCCAGAGGCGCCCACGACTCGCGGATTCGCCGGGATCCTGCACGAGGGCCTCGATGGGCTCACCGTCGACGAGGTGCTCGCGGTCCCTGACGATGCGCCCTACCGCTTCGGGCTGGCTGAGGCAGTCTCCCCGCTGCGGCTGCGGGGCATGGTGGCCATGTTGAGCCGGATCAAGCGTCAGGTCCGCCTCAAGTCCGTGCGCTGAACCCACCCGCGGGGCGGCGACTGCGCTCTGTCAACCGGGCCTTCGACTCGGGACCTGAGCGAGGTCATGGCCTCTGCAGTGCGCTTGGATGGGACCGTGCCACCGCAACAGCCGCCCCGCGACCTCGTGGCCGTCTGCTTCGGGGACAAGATCTCGGCCCTTGCCGGCGAGGTCGTGAGTCGAGTTGGCAGCCACCGCGAGATCGTCGCGGAAGTCGCCCTGATGGAGAAGGAGCAACATCCTCGTTGGGTGTTCTGGTCCGCTCAAGCCGGCGCAGACCCGCTGGTGCGTAACGGTATTCACCTGAACAGGTGTTGGGACATCGCCGAAGCCCATCAAATCCTGGTAGGCGGCCGGACCGCCGATCCCGCCATGGCATGGGCCACGGTATGCCGGCTGGGCACCTCGGACCTGCCTCAGACCTCTGGCGGCGACCTCTTCGACTTCGCGGCTGAGGACGACCCCGGTGACCAGGGTGATCCGGAGAGCCCGGTCCGCTCTGATGGCTACCTTCGCCCCGAGGCCGTCACCGGGACGTGGCAGACCTCGCCGGCCCGCGCGCTGGCGTGGGCCCGTGTCGCCGTCGACACCGCCACGCGCCAGATCGCTGCCCTCGCCGAGCTCTCAACCCGGGCCGTCAGCACCGGTCAGTCGGAGTCGGCCGCGGCACTGCTCTGCGTCGAGCTGGCCGCGACGGGTCTCCCGGTGGACCGCCCGACCATCGAAAGGCTGATCGAGGAGTCGGCCGGACCGCGACCCGACGACGAGGCTCATGCCTTCGAGATCCGTGGGAAGCGCGACGACAGGGTCCTTCGCCACGCCGGCCCCGGTCGCACGTCGAGTGATCTGCGAAACCCGTTGCAGGTCAAAGATCTCCTGGCATCAGTCGGCGTCGTGGTCCCCGACACCCGCGCCTGGCGGCTGGAACCGTTCCGCGACACCCACCCACTGGTGGAGGCTCTGCTGACCTGGCGCAAAGCCGAGCGGATCGCGACGACCTACGGCTACCACTGGCTCGACACCAACATCGGCCGGGACGACCGGCTGCGTGGCGCCTGGAGCGCTTGCGACGGCGCTGCCGGCCGGATGACCGCGCAGAACGGGCTGCACAACCTGCCCACACCGCTGAGGCCCGCAGTCGCGGCTCACCCCGGGTACGTGTTCGTGCGCTCGGACCTCGGACAGATCGAACCACGCGTCCTTGCCGCCGTCTCGGGGGACATGGACTTCGCGCGAGCCACCCAGGCCGACGACCTCTACGCCCCAGTGGGCGCCGCCCTCAATGTGGAGCGGCCCGTAGCCAAGATCGCACTCCTGGCCGCGATGTACGGTCAGACCAGCGGTAATGCGGGCGACGCCCTCAAGGACCTCGAGCGTGCCTACCCCACGGCCATGTCCTACCTCAGGCGAGCTTATGACTCGGGGGTGGCCTCGAGGGCGGTCCGGACCTATGGGGGTCGGCGAATTCCGATGTGGGACAACCCTGTTGATGCTCCCCAGGGGTCTCTTCAGTCGATCATCGCAAGCCGTGGACGATTCGCCCGCAACGCCGTTATCCAGGGCGCGGCTGCCGAGCTCTTCAAGGCGTGGGCGGCAACCGTGCGGCTCACCACAAGACACCTGGGCGGCCGAATCGTTCTCTGCCTTCACGACGAGCTGCTGGTGCATGTCCCCATCGAGGCGGCGGACGAAGCAGCGGCCGCGGTTGATGCCGCACTGATCGCCAGCGCACGGCGCTGGACCGGCTCGAGCACGGTGAGGTTTGTGTGCGACACCAGCGTCATCGCGCGCTGGTCCGATGCCAAGACGTGAGCGCCTACGCCTCGTCGGTGTGCGCCCGCAAGAACTGCTCGAACTCCGCGCCGAGCTCATCAGCGGTCGGCAGGTCCCGGATGTCCGTGGCCAGGAGACTGGGCTTCTCGCGAGACTCCATGTACGTGTCGTACTGGCGCTCAAGGGCCTCGACCACCTGCTTGACCTCCTCCGAGCCGGCGATCCCCTCTGAGATCTCGGCCCGGTTCAGACCTGCAGCGGCCACCAGATCCTCGGCAGGGATATTGAGCCCCGTTGCGCCCACAAAGCATTCGAGCCCGACGACGGCGGCGTCAGCGAACTGGGTCTGCGCCAGATAGTGAGGGACGTGGATCGCGAACCCCATAGCGTCAGCGTCGGACTCGCCGAGCCGCAGCTCCAGCAGCGCGCCAATGCTTCCCGGGACCTCCAGCGGTCCGAATACGGTCTCGTGCTCGCCAATCAGCCGCGGTGTGGTCGCGTGGGCAGTCCTGCCGATAGGCCGGGTGTGAGGCACTGCCATCGGGATGCCGTGAATACTCACGGTGAGTGTCACGCCAAGCACCTGGATGAGCTGGCGGATCGCCTTGACGACTCGCTCCCACTGGTAGTCCGGCTCATGTCCCGACAAGATCAGGAACGGCTGCCCGTCGGCATCCGTGACGCGGTACAGCAGAAGCGTGGGGTCGGCGTAGCTGGACCAGCGGTCGCGATCGAACATCATCGTCGGGCGGCGCCCGCGGTAGTCCATCAGCTGGTCGACGTCGAAAGATGCCACAACGGTATGGGGAAGGGTGGCCAGAATGTGTTCGGTCAACAGGTGCTGCGTCTGGCCCGCATCAACGAACCCGCCGAGCGAGACCAGCAGCACCGACGCACGCAGGTCGCCCAACGGCGTGTCTGTTCGGAACGCGTAGAGCTCGGAGGGGTCTTGCACCGCTGGTCGCCTCTTTCTGGCTGATGATCTCTGCCGTCAAACATCTCTGATTTCGTGCTTCAGGGACTTCAACACCGTCCCCACGTCCAGGATTCCGGCGCGGGGCTCATGAGATCCCGAGGCACGTTGCGACCTCCGGACCGCCCATCTGGGCGACGACACCCGGGTCGCCGACCACAACAAGCTGATCTGTGGCACGGGAGAGGCCGACGTACAGCCGCTCGCGCGACCAGTCAGAGGCGTTGTCCTCGTTGACGCACAGCACGACGGCACGGCGTTCCAGCCCCTTGCAGGCAAGCGCTTCGCCGTAGAACACATCGTCATCCTCCCAGAACGACCGCCAGTAGCCCTCAGGGTCGGAGTCCGACCCTCGCTGGATCTCGACCGGGTGGCGGGTGCCGGTGGTCAGGAGCATCACCTCCTGCGCCTTCCATCCGGCGGCGAGCAGTCGGTCGACCTGCCCGTCTGCGGTCTCGATGGCATCCTGCGCCTCGCTGCGCACGAACTCGACCTCTGGGCCCTCACCTCCCATCAGGAGCATCCTCATGGGAGCCAGCGGGTTGAAGGTCTCGGCGATCTGTCTCGTGTTGCGGAGGTTGTGGTCGAGGATCAGCGGCACCAACGGCACCGGAGGCGCGCCGTAACGGTGGGAGATGCGCTGGTTCTCGTCCAGGTAGACGAACAACCCACCGGTCTCCTGGTCCTTCAGGGCGCCCATGACCGGGGCCCACCACGAGTCGGCGAAGTCCTGGCCTTCGTCGACGATCACCGAGTCGAACTGCTGCCCGTCGGGGAGACCAGCTGCCAGCCCCCGCATCAATGTCGGTAGCTCGACCTCCCAGAAGTCGGGAGTATCCCGAGTGGCGGCGGGCGCCCCCCAGCTGCGACCCAGCTCGGCGAAGGAGCCTACGAAGGCTGGACGATGTTTGCTGTCCCAGGTGTCCACCACGCGCTTGAAGTAGGCCGCCAGACCATGGGAGACGCAGATCAACGCCACCCGCTTGGCCATCAGGGCCCCTCGTCCGCGCGAGAGCTGTCTGGCCTGCGTCAGCGCCAGGACGGTCTTTCCGCTTCCCGCACCGCCACGGACCTCGACCCTGTTGAGCAGCCTTGTGACCTGCAGCAATGAGGCCTGTTCGAGGGTGAGCCGATCAACCTCGGCCTCGCGTTCACGAGCATCGGCCGAGATATCGAGAACTGGCAGGTTCCGACCATTGAGGATCTCCACGATCAGGTCGACGTCCTGAGGGCTGGGTGGCAGGTTCTCGGTCTCCTGCATGACGACCACGTCGTACAGCCGGCCAGCGAGGTCGGCGATGTCGCCCTTGCCGTGGACCGCCCATCGCGGACAGTCCGGCATCGAGAAGTCGTCGTGAAGGTCTGTGTTGGGCAGCGCGACCGAGTGCGCCCACCGGATCCGCTGGCGCGACGAGCCGCGCCACCTGGGGTCGCTTTCGACGTACTTCCGGATGGCGTACTTCGTCGTGCGCGCCTGGTCCACCGGGTCGAAGGTGCGGGTGTCGTTGCCCGACTGGCGCCACTGACCGTCGACCACGCCCACGCTGCCGCCCTTGACCTCCACGACGACGACGCCGGCCCCCGCGATGATCGCCACGATGTCAGCCTCATGGTCTTTTGCCTCATCGCTGAGCCGGAGGTTGGCCATGAGCACGTCGTCCGGTCCAAGCTCAGTCCTGAGGACCTCCCAGACCTCGCGCTCCGTGGCCGTCTCGAACTTGGGGTGCGCGGGGAGGAGCCTGGGCGCCATCAACTGGCCCGCGGCTCGGCCATCGGGCTCTCACTACCGTGCGGGATGGCGACCATCTGTGCCTCACACCCTTTCGAACCACGTCAGATTCTGCCACTTCGGTATGACTGCGAACAGGCTATGGTCTGGCGTCGACCCCGGGTGGACCAGCCCTCGACTGTCGGTCCCAGCTCGGCCGGACGCGTGGGTGTCTTGGGGCGGTTCAGGCCTGGTCCTCCACCTTGTCCATCGCCTTGTAGATCCGTTTCTCGGACACGGGGCGCGGGGTCCCCAAGGTCTGGGCGAAGAGACTGACCCTCAGCTCCTCGAGCATCCACCGCAGCTCCTGCACATCAGCACCACCACGTCGCTTCAGCGGCAGCGCCGCAACCAACACGTCATACTCGGCCTGGACCCTGGCCACCGTGGCGGTGTGCTCAGCGTCGCGGGCCACTCGGCCGGGAGCATGGTCACAACGCAGCACGATGCCACGCAGGTAGCGCTGGACGTCACGAAGCCGCGAGAGTCCTGAGTCTGCAACGAATCCCGGATACAGGAGGGACCGCAGCTGTGCCAGCATGTCGGACCTTGCCGGAGCCATGATCGGGCTCGACAGTGCCTCCAGAGCGAGCTCGGCCTGCCGCGACAGGACCAGCACGGGCTCGACGAGGTCGATGACGTCCATGACCCGTGCCACGACCTGGGAGCGGACGATGACCAACGTCTCGTCGAACTCCAGAGGCCCGAGCACCTGACCACCGGGGCGCTGAGCCACGATCGAGTCGACCGCAGCGGCGAGACAGTCCTGCAGCAGATCGGGCACGCTTCCGTGCGGGCTTTGGCCCATCGCGAGCCGTTGCGTATTGGTCAACAACGCCAGCACGCGCTTCCACGGGGCTGTGGTGTTGAGCAGCAGCAGGCGACGCACACCGAGCTTGGTTGCCGCGTCACGCTCGAGCTTGGAGGCAAGAACCTCGACGGCCACACTGTCACCGTGGTCCACCACGGCAGGGAACCCCTGAATCATGCGCTCATCGACCCGCTGCTCAAAGGTCGCTGGCAAGTCACCAAAAGTCCACTTCCGCAGACCCTTTCGCTCAACGGATGCGGCGGCTCGCTGCATGTTCGCCCGGACCTGCGGCGCCAGCTGCAGCTTCAGTGCTGCCAGCTCCTTGCCCTCCCCCACCGCTCTGCCACCGTGGTCCTCCACCCGAAAGGTGATCCGCAGGTGATCAGGCACCCGCGACCAGTCCCACTCGCCGGCCGGGATCCGGACCCCGCTCAGGCGGCCGAGCGCGCGCCCCAGCTCGTCGCTGATCGGGCCGGCCAGCGGATCGGCAGACGTCAGTGCAGCAATGGCGTGCTCCGCCGCAGGGACGAAGTTCCGACGGGTCGCCTTGGGAAGCGACTTGAGCAGTGCAGTCGCCAGATCTTGACGCAATCCTCCGACCTGCCAGTCGAATCCGATGTCGTCGACCTGGTTGAGGACGTCGAGGGGGATGTGGACCGTGACACCGTCAGCCGCGGTTCCCGGCTCGAACTGGTAGGTCAGCGGCAAGGTGATGCCGTTCTGCTCCCAGGTCTGCGGGTAGTCGTCGGCGCTGACGGCATCGGCGTCGTCGCTGACCACGAGATCCTCCGTGAAGGTCAGCAAATCCGGGCTCGTCCGGCGGGCCAGCTTCCACCAGGAGTCGAAGTGCTGCCCCGAGACGATCTCGGCCGGCAGCCTCGCGTCGTAGAAGTCGACCAGCGTCTCGTCGTCGACCAGGATGTCGCGCCGTCGGGCCCGCGCCTCGAGCTCGGTAAGTCGCTTGATCATCGCCCGATTGTCATGGAAGAAGCGGTGGTGCGTCTCCCAGTCCCCTTCGACCAAAGCGTTGCGGATGAACAGGTCCCGTGACTCCTCGGGGTTGATCCTCGAGTAGCCGACCTTGCGTCCGACAACGAGTGGGACGCCATACAACGTGACCTTCTCCAGGGCCACCGCGGAACCGCGCTTCTTCTCCCAGTGGGGCTCGCTGTAGCTGCGCTTGACCAGGTGCAGCGCAAGACGTTCGATCCACGCCGGGTCGGTGCGCGCATTGAAACGCGCCCACAGCCGGGTGGTCTCGACCAGCTCGGCCGACATGACCCATTGCGGCTGCTTCCTGAACAGCGACGAGCCCGGTGAGATGCCGAATCGCGCCCCGCGCGCGCCGATGTACTCACGCTTCTCCACGTCACGCAGACCGATGTGGGAAAGCAGTCCCGACAGCAGGGACTGGTGGATCGCGTCGTAGTCAGCTGCGGATGAGTTCTGTTGCAGGCCAAGGGACTTGCAGGCTGCCTTCAGCTGGGTGTGCAGATCCTGCCATTCACGAACCCGCAGATAGTGCAGGTACTCGCTCTTGCACAGGCGCCGGAACGCACTGCCGGACAGCTCGCGCTGCTGGTCCTTGAGGTAGTTCCACAGGTTCAGGTACGAGGCGAAGTCGCTGTGCTCGTCAGCAAACCGCCTGTGTCTCTCGTCCGCCTGCTGCTGCTTGTCCCTGGGCCGCTCGCGCGGGTCCTGGATGGAGAGGGCCGAGACGATGATGAGCACCTCGCGCAGCGCGCCATTGCCCTCAGCCTCGAGCACCATCCGCGCAAGGCGCGGGTCGAGTGGCAGCTGCGCGATCTTGCGACCGTATGCCGTGAGCCGCTGGCGAAGGTCGGTTCCTCGATCGGACGCCGGCTCGATCGCCTGCAGCTCCTCCAACAGCCTTACGCCGTCAGTGATCTGGCGTGAGTCCGGCGGATCCAGAAACGGGAAACGCGCGATGTCACCAAGCTTCAAGGAGGTCATCGCCAGGATGACGGAGGCCAGGTTGGTGCGCAGGATCTCTGGGTCGGTGAAATCGGGTCGGGCCTCGAAGTCCTCCTGCGAGTACAGCCTGATGCAGATACCGTCCGCGACGCGACCGCAGCGGCCGGCACGCTGGCTGGCGCTGGCCTGCGAGATTGGCTCGATCGGCAGGCGTTGCACCTTGGTCCGTTGGCTGTAGCGCGAGATGCGCGCGGTTCCGGTGTCCACGACATACCGGATGCCCGGCACTGTCAGGGAGGTCTCGGCGACGTTCGTCGCGAGCACGACGCGGCGACCCGTGTGTTGGCCGAAGACGCGGTGCTGCTCCGCTGCCGACAGGCGCGCGTAGAGCGGCAAGATCTCGGTGTGCGGCAAGGCCATCCCCGTGAGCGCATCTGCGGCGTCGCGGATCTCACGTTCTCCGGAGAGGAAGACAAGTATGTCGTTGCTGTCTCTTCCTGGCTGTTCGGTCCACAGCTCCTCGACGGCCTCGCAGATGGCCGTGACCTGGTCCCTGTCCTCGTCGTCGGGCATCTCGCCGACGAGCGGTCGGTAGCGCACCTCCACGGGGTAGGTGCGCCCGGACACCTCAATGACGGGTGCGTCGTTGAAGTGCTTCGAAAACCGTTGCGGGTCAATGGTTGCGGAGGTGATGATGACCTTGAGATCGGGGCGGCGCGGGAGCAGCTGCTTGAGGTAGCCGAGGATGAAGTCGATGTTGAGACTGCGCTCATGGGCCTCGTCGATGATGATCGTGTCGTAGCGGCGCAGATCGCGGTCATGCTGCATCTCGGCGAGGAGGATGCCGTCGGTCATCACCTTGACCAGGGTGCTGGCGCTGGAGTGATCGCTGAAGCGGACCTGGTAGCCCACTGCGGTTCCGAGCTCGGTGTTCAGCTCGTCAGCGATCCGTTCGGCCACGGATCTCGCGGCGATCCGTCGGGGTTGCGTGTGGCCGATCATGCCCTCGATGCCACGGCCGAGCTCGAGGCAGATCTTGGGCAGCTGGGTGGTCTTGCCGGAGCCGGTCTCGCCCGAGACGATGACGAGCTGGTGGTCGCGGATGGTCGCAGCGATGTCGTCCTTGCGGGCGGTAATCGGCAGGTCGGCCGGATAGGTGACCTTGGGCACCGAGGCGAGACGGCGCGCAATACGAGCTGTCCTTGCTCGCGCTGACTCCTGCGGCTTTCCTGAGGAAGGTCGTCCGCCGGCTCCGCGCCCTCGGGACGGGCGTCGTCGAGGGTTCCGGGCGCGCGAGGACTCTGGCGCGCTCTCGGAGGACATGAGGCTCAGGATATGCCGACAATCCGTCGAGGAAGCGGCGGCTGACTTCGTGCAAGACACGATGCGGGACCTTCGTCCCTAGCGAGGTGGCGTGAACCGGAATAGGCCGAAGATGGGTACCCGGGCAGGGGTGCCTGAGGTGGTCCATCTCGTAGGAGGAGTCATACGAACCATCCGAATGCTATCCAGCGCTGGACGTTCAACATCCTGGTGGACAAGGTTCCTCACGTGTCCTACGTCTTTCCCATGATGAAGCAGATCCCGATCGGACCGAGCCAAGTATTCTCGGTGTATGGCGTCACTCAGGCTGGGTTCCTGACGGTGACCCTGACGAACGACGGTCTGATGACGTATGTCATCGCGCCTTACAACTACAACGGTGTGTCCTGCGACTCGGTGACATACCCCGGACACGCCACCTGACGTCGCCGACCGTCGAGAGACACCGGGCATCCCGGTTGATCGGATCCGAGGCAAGTCTTTTCAGGCCGAGGCTGGGACCAGGTGCAGATCCGTTCTCCCCGCTGGGTACTCGTCAAGCCAAGTATGGAAAGCGGTCGCGGTCAAGGGACGGGAGATGAGGTATCCCTGGCCGAGCTGGCATCCCAGAGCCTTCACGGCATCCAGCTGGGCCTGGGTCTCGATGCCCTCAGCGACAATCCGCATGTTCATGTTGGCGCCGAGGGCGGTGATGCTTCGGAACAGAGCGGCCGCGTTGGCGGCAGGATCGTCTCCGGTGAGTCCTGAGACGAAGGAACGGTCGATCTTGAGCTCCGAGACAGGGAGTCGCTGTAGGTAGGACAGGCTTGAGTAGCCGGTGCCGAAGTCGTCAAGTGAGAGGCAGATGCCCAGCTCGGCGATGTCGGTCAGAGCGGCCACGGCTTCCTCCGGATGTTCCATCACACTGCTTTCGGTGATCTCCAGAATCAGCCATTCGGCCTGAGCGCCGGTTGCAGCTATGGCATGTGCGATGTGGCCGATGACCGTCGCGTTGGCCAGGTTTCGAGCCGACAGGTTCACGGCGACGGTGACAGCGTGACCTCGCCGACGCCACCTGGTGCATTCGGTCAGTGCGGCGGTGATGATGTGCATGGTGAGCTTGTCGATCAGGCCGGTGGCCTCGGCGAGAGGTATGAACCGCTCCGGAGGCAGAGTTCCCAGCGTTGGGTGGTGCCACCTGACGAGGGCTTCGGCACTGATCACGGTCCCGCTGGCCAGGTCGATCTGGGGTTGGTAGCTCATCGTGAACTGTTGGGGCGCGTGATCGAGCGCTACACGCAGGTCGGCCAGCAGAGCGAGCCGTTCGGCGCGGCCGCTGTCCATGCTGGCTTCGTAGACTGCGACTGACTCGCTGCGTGACTTGGCGACGTACATGGCCGTCTCTGCGCAACGCAGCAGGTTCTCGGCCGCAACGGCCGGCGATATGGCGATGCCGATGCTGACTTCGGGGGTGAGCAACGCCTCATCGAACCAAACCGGCGCCAGGATGCGGTCCGCGACGAGCTGAGCAATGGCGATGGAGCCGGGGATGCCGTCAGCTCCATCCGGCAGCAGGACAGCGAACTCGTCTCCACCAAACCTGGCGACGGTGGCGTTCTCCGGCATGCACGCGACAAGTCGCTGCGCGACGACGATGAGCAGCTTGTCGCCGATGTCGTGGCCGAGGACGTCGTTGACCTCCTTGAACTTGTCGAGGTCAAGCATGAGCACCGCGCTGGATGCTCCTGCCGATGCGTCTATCTGGTGAGAGAGATAGGCGCGGTTGACAAGGCCGGTCAGTGCGTCATGAGTTGCCTCATAGGTAAGCTTCTCCATCAGGCGTGCGCTGCTCACAGCTCCGGCGAAGTGGCTGGCAAGGGTTTGCAGCATCTTCAGGTCATCATCGGTGAAGGTCGCGGTGTCGCCCAGTCTGTCGGTAACCATCACGGTGCCCATGATGCTGGCGCCGGACTGAAGTGGAACCACGATCGCGTCCTTGAGGTTCAGCGAGTCGAGCCACCGGACGACGGCTCTGTCGCCGCCGTGTGTGGCAAGGGTTGGTTCGCCGTGGTGCAAGGCCTTCGAGTGAACCCAGTCGGCGAACTGTGACGTGTGGCTGTGGGTGAGCTCGTCGTCCTCTCCAAGTCCGAGAAGGAGGTAGGCCTCTTGCTGTTGCTGCTGGCCGTCCGCGTTGGCCTCAAGCAGCAGGAGCTCCACGCCACCCGCGCGCAGCACGCGCCTTATCCGGGCCAGGCTCCGTCGCGCCAGCTGTTCGACGGTCTCTGCGCCGACCCCTTCGGCCACGAAGTCGTGCACCATCGCAAGGGACTGGTGTCTGCGTGAAGTGGAGGCGTACGCCCGGTAGATGAAGACCGCCACGGTCACCAGCGCCAGGGCCAGGAGGTCTCCGGCGATCCCTTGGCTCATGAGGATCTGCAACGCTGAAGCGAAGACTGTCGCGAGCACGCTGAGCACGGCGGACTGCACCACAACCTCGGCGACATCGCGCCGGGTGAGGGTGCCGCCATGCATGCGTATGACCCAGAGGACCAGCACGCCCATCAGCTGGTCCACGGCGGCGATGACCACCAGTCGTGCAGTGATGGTCCACAGGTCCAGCACACCGGTATGCGGCATCCATGCGCGAAGGAGGGTGCCACTGAGGGCAGCCTCGAAGCAGTACGCCGCGGTGTTGTACGTGATCTTTTCCGCGGCGATGCGCTGCCACAACAACGCGGTAAGGCTACCGAGCAGACGAGCCAGAACGAG
>DATCQG010000397.1:0-15203 GCA_036569625.1 Dermatophilaceae bacterium
GTGGCTCTGGTCAGGATCCGCGCTGTCTCGTGCAGGTCGATCGCGTGAGGTCCGGACACGTCATAGATCTGGCCTTCGTGACCGGGCTCGGTCAACAGCACCACCGCCAGGCGTGCCACGTCCGCGCGAGCCACCCAGGCCACGCGACCATGGCCGGCCGGTGCCCGGATCACCCCATCCGCGCCCACGAACAGAGGTGCGACATCCGCATACAGCGCATTACGCATCGAGGTGAGGCTGATCCCCGCTTTGCGGACCGCCTGCTCGGTATCGCCGTGGTCACGGGCAAAAGGGAACGTCGCGTTGGGCGCGGCACCCATGAAAGAGGTGTAGACGATCCGCTCGACACCTGCAAGGCGAGCACCCTCGATCGCCTTGCGGTGCAACGAGACGCGGTCACGATCCTCGTGGCCCGAAACCAGGAACAGCGTGTGCGTGCCGTCAAGGGCACGAGCCATCGCCTCGGAGTCGTCGAAGGCAGCAACGGCGACATCCGCACCCGGCAGCTGTGGCGCACGCGCGATGTCCCGCACGATCAAGCGCTGTCCCACACCTCGCGCGGCCAGCTCACGGGCGACGCGCCCTCCGAGCTCACCGGTTGCACCGGTGACCGCGACGGTCATGGCAGATCCGGCTCGCTTCCCTCGGCCGGGGCAGCCTCGCCGGTCAAGGTGTCGTGACGGCCGGGCGTCGGGTCGTCATCGGCAGGAACGTCCCTCGTGGGGTTGTCGCTGCTCAGCAAGGCCTCCAGCAGGGGCCCTTCGATGCGGCGGAACGTGCGTCTGGGCCGCGCCCGGTCCAGCACCGCGACCTCGAGCTGGGTCGCGGTCAGAGTGCGTGACGGCCCACCAGCCGGGTCCTGACACAGCAGCTCATGCGCCAGTCCCAGAGCGTCGCCCAGGTTCATCCCGGGAGCCCAACGCTCCTGCAGACCAGCGCTGATGTGCTCGCCGGCGCCGCCCATCGCGATGAAACCCTGCTCGTCTGCGACCGAACCGTCATAGGTCAGGCGGTAGATCTGGTCCTGTTCGGCGCTCTGACCGACCTCGGCGACAACGATCTCGACCTCATAGGGCTTGGACTCCTGGGTGAACACCGTGCCCAAGGTCTGGGCGTAGGCATTGGCCAGCCCACGCGCGGTCACGTCGCTGCGGTCGTAGGAGTAGCCGCGCAGGTCGGCATAGCGGACGCCGGCCACGCGCAGATTCTCGAACTCGTTGTACTTGCCGACTGCGGCAAAGGCGATCCGGTCGTAGATCTCGGACACCTTGTGCAGGGCACGGGAGGGGTTGTCGGCGACAAAGGCGATGCCGCGGTCATAGCCGAGGACGACCACGGACCGACCCCGGGCGATGCCCTTGCGTGCAAAGTCCGCACGGTCCTTCATCAGCTGCTCGGGCGAGACGTAGAAGGGCATGCTCATCGGACACCTCCGGGGTTGCCGCGGCGGTCGGCGACGATCTGCTCGACAACAGCGGCAAGCGCGTCGTCGTCGAGGAACCGCAGACCTGCGACATCCACGATGACCAGGGTCGGCCAGATCCGTCGGCCTAGGTCAGGGCCGCCGGTGGCCGAGTCGTCATCGGCTGCGTCGTAGAGCGCCTCGACGGCCACGCGGATCGCGCCCGCCGAGCTCATGCCCGGTTGCCAGAGCTTCTTCATCGCACCGCGGGCAAACAGCGAGCCTGAGCCGACACTGTGGTAGTCATGCTCTTCGTAGCAGCCGCCGGTCACGTCGTAGGAGAAGATCCGGCCGCTTTTGGCGTCGAAGTCGAACCCGGCAAACATCGGGACGACCGCCAGGCCTTGCATCGCCATGGCGAGATTGGACCGGATCATGGTGGCGAGCCGATTGGCCTTGCCCTCCACCGAGAGAAGAGTGCCCTCGATCTTCTCGTAGTGCTCAAGCTCGACCTGGAAGAGCTTCACGATCTCGATCGCGAGTCCGGCAGTACCGGCGATCCCGACTGCGGAGTACTCGTCGGCGGCGAACACCTTGTCCATGTCGCGGTTGGCGATCAGGTTGCCCATCGTGGCGCGGCGGTCCCCCGCCATCACGACACCGCCGTCGTAGGTGAGCGACACGATGGTTGTCCCATGCGGTGCCTCAACGGTGCCGCCCACGGGCAGCGGGCGTCGCGAGGGCAGCAGCTCGGGAGAGTGCGCACCGATGAACTCGGTAAAGGACGAGGAGCCCGTGGTCATGAACGTTGCGGGCAGCCGTCCGGCGCCCGAGAAGTCGAGGTTCACTGGCCGCCCTTTTGGACGAAACCGCGGACGAACTCCTCGGCGTTCGCTTCGAGGACGCCATCGATCTCGTCCAGGACGCTGTCGATGTCGTCGTCGAGTGCGTCCTTGCGCGCCGTCGCCTCGGGCGTGGCTGCAGTGGGCTCGGGCGCCTCATCCGGGGTCTCGTCCCGACGTTGGGGTCGGCTGTGTTCCTGGTTTGGCATCTGTCCTCCACGCTGGTTGATCTGGGCCGGCAGAACGCCGGACAACCTTCGTCCTCGGCAGCCTAACCCGCTCTCACCTGTTGACGGCGGCCAACTCACGTAACAAGGTCGACGCGTCGGGACTTCGGTCGATCAGGTCGCCGACGCCCTCGCGGGTTCCACGCAGGGGTTCGAGCATGGGAACACGCTGCAACGCCGTATGGCCGGGCAGGTCGAAGATCACCGAGTCCCAGGATGCGGCCGCGATCTCCGCAGGGTACTTCTCCAGGCATCGGCCCCTGAAATAGGCGCGGGTGTCCTCGGGTGGGTTGGTCATCGCGTCCTTCACTGCGGCATCCTCGGTCAACGACTCGATGCGACCGAGCTGGGACATGCGGTGGAAGAGGCCCTTCTCGGGGCGGACATCCGACCACTGGATGTCGATCGCCTTGAGCCGGGGGTTGGACCACTCGAGCCCGTCCCGGTCCCGATACCCCTGCAGCAGAGCGAGCTTGGCAACCCAGTCGATCTCACGGACGCACTCCATCGGATCGCGCTCGAGCCTGCTGAGCACCGAAGACCAGCGTGACATCACCTCGGACGTGTCGTCGTCGATGGCGCCGGTGTGACGTGACTGGAGGTAGCGCTCGGCCTGTTCGTAGTAGGCCCAGAGCAGCTGAACGGCTGTCATGGTGCGACCGTCGCGTAGCTCGAGAAGCGTTTGCAGACTGGGGTCGTGGGACACGGCATGCAGGGTGGCGACCGGCTTGCGGACACTCAAATCAACGCCGAGCGCGTGGTCCTCGATCATGGCCAGCACCAGGCTGGTGGTGCCCATCTTGAGCAGGCCCGCGACGTCACACTGGTTCGCGTCTCCAAGGATCACGTGCAGACGGCGGTACAGGTCGGGCACCGCGTGCGGCTCGTCGCGGGTGTTGATGATGGGCCGTTTGAGAGTGGTCTCGAGACCCACCTCGACCTCGAAGAAGTCCGAGCGCTGGGCGATCTGGAACCCGGCCTGCGCCGAGTCCTGCCCGATACCAACCCTGCCCGCGCCGCACATCACCTGGCGCGCCACGAAGAAGGGGATCAGATTGTGGGTGATCTCCGAGAAGGGCGTCTCACGACGCATGAGGTAGTTCTCGTGCGTCCCATAGGACGCCCCCTTGCCATCGGTGTTGTTCTTGTAGATGTTCACGCCAGCCGCCCCGGGCACCGCCGACAGACGCCGAACCGACTCGAGCATGATCCGCTCCCCTGCCCGGTCCCAGCGCAGGGCCGCCCGTGGCGAGGTCACCTCCGGCGAGCTGTACTCCGGGTGCGCGTGGTCGACATACAGGCGGGCACCGTTGGTGAGCACCACGTTGGCAAGCGTGGGGTCCTCCTCGTCGGTCAGCTGGCTGGGATCAGCACCTTGCCTGGCGACCTCGAACCCGCGTGCATCATGCAGCGGCATCTCGTCCTCGTAGTCCCAGCTGGCCCGGCCGGCGCGCGATCCTCGCATGCTGGCGTAGGCGTTGACCACGTGCCCGGACAGCAACATCGGGTTGGCGCTCGGGTCGCCGGGAACCGAGATGCCGTATTCCGTCTCGATCCCCATCACTCGACGCACCGTCATGCTTCCAGCCTAGGGGAACGCCTCCGCTGCACGAGAGTTCCTGCCAGTTGAGAGTTCGCGCCGCTGTCGATGACCAACATTGTTAGGGTCGCAACGTGCGCACCGCTACCGGCCTGGCTCTCGACTCGGCACTCATCGCCCTGTTCGCCGCCATTGGTCGGCGCAACCACGCCGAGTCCGGAGCGTTGGCCGACGTTCTGACCACCGCCTGGCCCTTCCTGGCCGGAATGGCGGCCGGTTGGCTCATCTCGGTCCTCATCTTCCGGCGTGTCCCCCTGCGCGTGCGCGAGGGAGTGCCGGTCTGGCTCTCCGCAGTGGCTCTGGGCATGGTGCTCCGAAGCGTGACCCACGAAGGCACGGCGTTCGCATTCGTCGTCGTTGCCGCCATCTTCCTGGGCGCAGCCCTGTTGGGCTGGCGTTGGGCATCTGCACTGCTCGCGTCCCGCCGACGCGCATGACGGCGTCGATCCGGCCTGCCGAACGCTCCGACCTCACCGGGGTCGCCGCCATCTACGCCCATTCGGTGCGGACAAGCGTGGCGACGTTCGATCTCGAGGAACCGACGCCCGCCTACTGGCAGGCGAAGCTCGACAGCTTCGCCGCCGGCGATCACCTGCTCGTGGCCCGGGACGACCAGGACGTCCTCGGCTTTGCGTACTCGGGAACCTATCGACCCCGTCCGGCCTACGGGCGGACCCGCGAGACATCGGTCTACGTCGCGTCGGGCTCGGCGGCACGAGGTCTCGGCACCCTGCTCTATACCGAGTTGCTCGGGCTGCTCCGTCAGGACGAGGTCCATGTCGTCGTGGCCGTCGTCACCCAGCCGAACCCGGCCAGCAACGCCCTGCACCGCAAGATGGGGTTCACCGAAGTCGGAACGCTGGATGAGGTCGGGTTCAAGTTCGGCGCATACGTCAGCACCACGTGCTTCCAGCTCCGCCTGGGCTGACGCCGCGTCGACTCAGAGGTACTGGCCGGTGTTGGCGACGTTGTCGATGGAGCGACCCGGCTCGGAGCCGTCCTTGCCGGTGATCAGCGTGCGGATGTAGACGATGCGCTCGCCCTTCTTGCCGGAGATACGGGCCCAGTCGTCCGGGTTGGTGGTGTTGGGCAGGTCCTCGTTCTCCTTGAACTCGTCAAGGCACGAGGCGAGCATGTGCTCGATCCGGATGCCCTTCTGGGCCGTCGTGAGGAAGTCCTTGATCGCCATCTTCTTGGCCCGGTCCACGATGTTCTGGATCATGGCGCCGGAGTTGAAGTCCTTGAAGTAGAGGACCTCCTTGTCGCCATTGGCATAGGTGACCTCCAAGAACCTGTTGGCCTCGATCTCGGAGTACATCCGCTCGACGGCCGCCTGGATCATCGCCTCGACGGTGTGCCGCGCCGACCCGTCGTGCTCGGCCAGGTCGTGCTCGTGCAGTGGCAGGTCGTCGGTGAGGTACTTGCTGAAGATGTCCCGGGCACTCTCGGCGTCGGGACGCTCGATCTTGATCTTCACATCGAGTCGGCCCGGCCGCAGGATCGCGGGGTCGATCATGTCCTCGCGGTTCGAGGCGCCGATGACGATGACGTTCTCAAGGCGCTCCACACCATCGATCTCGGACAGCAGCTGCGGCACGATCGTCGTCTCGACATCAGAGGACACACCTGAGCCACGGGTGCGGAACAGCGCGTCCATCTCGTCGAAGAAGACCACCACAGGTGTGCCGTCGGATGCCTTCTCGCGAGCCCGTTGGAAGATCAGGCGAATGTGCCGCTCGGTCTCACCGACGTACTTGTTGAGCAGCTCCGGACCCTTGATGTTCAGGAAGAAGGACTTGCCGACCGGCTTGCCCTCCTTGGCCGCGATCTTTCTGGCCAGCGATGCCGCGACTGCCTTGGCAATCAGAGTCTTTCCGCAGCCGGGGGGGCCGTAGAGCAGGACACCCTTGGGTGGCTTCAGCTTGTGCTCGAGGAACAGGTCGGGGTGAAGATAGGGCAGCTCGACGGCATCGCGGATCGCCTCGATCTGGCTGGCCAGACCGCCGATGTCGGAGTAGTCGATGTCCGGCACCTCTTCGAGAACCAGGTCCTCGACCTCGGCCTTCGGGATCCGCTCGTAGACGAAGCCCGAACGCGTGTCCAGGAGAAGCGCGTCGCCAACCCGGATCGGTTGTCCGTCAAGGCTTTCGGCCATCCGGCAGACGCGCTCCTCGTCAGCGTGCGCCACCACCAGGACCCGGTCGTCGCCCAGGAGCTCCTTGAGCATGACGATCTCGCCGATCCGCTCGAAGCCACAGGTTGCGACAACGTTGAGGGCTTCGTTGAGCATGACCTCGCGCCCCGCGGACAGCTCGCCGGGGTCGACCGAGGGAGAGACGGCGACCCGCATCTTGCGACCACCAGTCAGGATGTCGACTGTGGCGTCGTCGTACGACTCGAGGATCAGTCCGTAGGCCGATGGCGGCTGAGCCAGGCGATCGACCTCGCTCTTGAGGGTGATGATCTGCTCGCGGGCTTCCTTCAGCGCCCGGACCAGCCGCTCGTTCTGGGAGGACAGCGTCGACAGTGAGGTCTGCATCTGCAACACACGGTTCTCGAGGTCGGGCGCTCGAGTTGGCGAGCCCTCGAGTCGGCGGCGAAGTGCGGCCACCTCTTCGGAAAGCAGGGCCCGTTGGCGCTCGGTCTCGGCCGGGTCGACCGGCTCGACCGGAGACGGGTGCTGCTCCTCATGCTGAGGCGAGTTGTCGGACATCTCGGGACCTCCTCGCGGGCGCCGGTCAGCCTCGTTCGAGACCGATGGTTCGACCCTAGCCCGAGACCGGGACCTCAGTGAAGTTATCTGTCAAAGATCGGCGCACGCGTCGGATCTTCTTCTCCGACAACAGCCTCTCTCCCACGTCCTCAGAAGACCACTCGCCGGTGACCGCACCCTCGTCATAGCTGCCCTTCGCTGGGCGACGTTTGCGCAGCGGAGGTGTGACGCCGGGCGCGAGCCTGCGGGTCGTGATCAGGAAGCCGGTGTGCCCATGCATCCGGTGCTCGGGTCTGACCGCCAGCCCCTCAAGGTGCCAGCCGCGGACCAGCGACTCCCAGGCGGCCGGCTCGGTGAACGACCCGTGGTCGCGCGATGCCTCGGCCACCCTCGAGAGCTGTGTCGCTGTGGCCACGTAACAGATGAGGACACCGCCGGGCGTCAACGCGTCAGCAACGACGTCCAGGCACTCCCAGGGCGCCAGCATGTCCAGGACCACTCGATCGATGCTGCCCGGCGCAACGGCTCCTGGCAGGGCCTCGACCAGGTCGCCGACCGTGACCTGCCATGCAGGGTGGGGACCGCCGAAGAAGCTCTCGACGTTACCGCGCGCGATCTCGGCAAAGTCCTCGCGCCGTTCGAAAGAGTGCAGGTGCCCCAGGTCGCCGACAGCCCGCAGGAGCGACATGCTCAGGGCACCCGACCCGACCCCGGCCTCGACCACGCGCGCACCGGGGAAGATGTCCGCCATCGCGACGATCTGGCCGGCGTCCTTGGGGTAGATCACGGCAGCGCCGCGCGGCATGGAGAGGACGTAGTCGGAGAGCAACGGGCGGACAGCGAGGTACTCGACGCCGGCCGTGTTCTTGGCGGTGGACCCGTCAGGAGCACCGATCAGGTCGTTGTGGGCGAGCCGGCCGCGGTGGGTGTGGAACTCCTTGTCGACCACGAGGGTGATGGTGTGCAGACGACCCTTGGGGTCGGTCAGCTGGACGCGCTCACCCACGTTGAATGGTCCGCGGCGCAGGTGTGCCCCGGTGGCGCCCCCCTGCCCGATCGGCACTGGGCTGGTGTGGTCATTCGGCTCTTCGGTCGTGCCCTGGCTCATGGCGGGCAAGTCTAGGTCCGGGGAGCAGAGCCTCGTGACAGCGCGGCCTCGAGATCACCGGCGAGGACGATTCCCTCGATCCGGCCGCCCGGACCCCGCACCGGCACCGCACCGATCCCGAGTCGCTGCATGGCACCTACGACGGTGGCGATCGACTGGTCCGGGGTCGCCTCGACGACCCATCCGTCAGGCTGCCGAAGCATCAGGCTGGTGACGGAGACACTCGCCCGTGACTGCTCAGGGATCGCGCGAAGGGCGTCGTCGTCCAGGAGTCCGATCGGGTTGCGGAGGTCGTCCTCGACGACCACGGCCGTGCCACCCGGCCCGCTGAGGCGGAGTTCGAGCGCCTGCGCCGCGCTTGCTCGCGGCGGCAGGGATGCCGCGCGACGCCATACGGAGTCGATCCGTATGCCGGCCAGGAGCCTGCTCCCGCGCCCTGAGCGGATCGCGTTGGTGGCGCCCACCCACAGGAAGGCGCCGATGAAGAATGCCCATACGAGGTTGAACAGATCCGGCGGCTGGCCGTTCAGCAGCGGCCGACCGACGAAGATCAGAACAACCAGGATGGTCACGACCCGGCCGCACCAACCAGCAGCGATCAGCCCGCTCTCGCGTTTTCCGGTGATCCGCCATACGAGGGAGTCCACGAGAAAGCCACCATCCAGCGGAAGCCCTGGCAGCAGGTTGAACGCCGCGACAAAGGCATTGGTGAACAACATCGCGTTGACCAGCAGGTAAGCGATGTCGCCCGAGATGTGAGGCAACGCCAGCCACCCCGCCAACGCCAGCACCGCGTTCGCACCTGGGCCGGCGATCGCCACCAGCGCGCTTGCGCCAGGTCGTGCAGTGGACGAGTCGTATGCCGTGTGCCCGCCCCACAGATCTGCCACGACCCGGTTGACCCGGTATCCGGACCGGGTGGCCACGACGGCGTGGGCGGCTTCATGGGCGAGCACCGAAAGCAGCAGCAGGCCGGCATAGGCCATGGCAACGAGATAGGCGCCGAGCCCAAGGTCGGGACGGTTGCTCGCGATCTGTGGGCCGTACATCACCACGATGATCACGGCGATGAACGCCCACGACCGGCCAATATAGACGGGCACCCCGCCGATCGTGGCGAGGCGCAGGCCAGCGGCGGAACGTCTTGAGCTCTCGGCACCGGCGGACATGAATCGACCCTATGTCAAACGTCGGTGCGGGCTCTGTCGGTGCACCCGCCTAGAGTGCCCTGCATGGTTGCCGCACTGTCCCCGAGCCGGGCTTCAGACTTCATGCAGTGTCCGCTGCTCTACCGCTTCCGGGTGATCGACAAGCTCCCGTCCGCGCCCAGCGCGGCCGCGGCGCGGGGGACGCTGGTGCATTCGGTGTTGGAGCGGTTGTTCGACCTCCCGGCGGATGGTCGCACCATCGAGGCAGCCACGGCCCTCGTCGAGCCACAGTGGCTGGCCCTTCTGGAGGGCGAGCCGGAGCTGGCCGATCTCGTGGACGGGACGGATGTGGAGGCGTTGGCCAGCTGGTTCGGCGACGCGGTCTCCCTGATCGAGCGTTGGTTCACCCTGGAGGACCCGACCCGCCTCGAGCCGGCCGAGCGCGAGCTCTATGTCGAGACCGACCTCGACGGGCTGACCCTGCGTGGCTATGTCGACCGTCTCGATCTCAGCGCCACCGGCGAGATGCGCGTGGTCGACTACAAGACCGGGCGGTCACCGTCGGAGCTCTTCGAGGCCAAGGCACTGTTCCAGATGAAGTTTTACGCACTGGTGCTGTGGCGCCTTCGCGGTGCTGTGCCGAAGATGCTGCAGCTCGTCTACCTGGGCAACTCGGAGATCGTGCGCTACTCCCCCGACGAAGCGGACCTGCTCGGCGTCGAACGCAAGCTCAAAGCACTGTGGAAGGCGATCGAGACCGCCGCGCGGACCGGTGACTGGCAGCCCAGCAAGTCCAAGCTCTGCGACTGGTGCGACCACCGCGCGTTGTGTCCGGCGTGGGGTGGCACTCCCCCACCGCTGCCCGAGGGTGCCGCCGTCCTGGCACTCGACCCGCACGCGTCGGCTGCGGTCGTGCTCGCCTGCGACTGACCTCCGCTCAGTGTCCGACGTAGTGCGTGTCGGCCACCTTCAGTGCCTCGTCCAGGATCGCCATACCCTCTCTGATCTCGTCGGCGGACGTGGTGCAGGGCGGCACGACGTGCGTCCGGTTGAAGTGGACGAACGGCCACAGGCCGCGCTCCTTGCAAGCGGCTGCGAACTCGGCCATCGGCTTGGCGTCGGCACCGCTGGCGTTGAACGGAACCAGCGGCTCACGGGTTTCGCGGTCGCGTACCAGCTCCAGCGCCCAGAACACACCGAGGCCCCGAACCTCGCCGACGCAGGGGTGGCGTTCGGCCAGCGCGCGCAGCTCGGGTCCGATCACGTCCGTCCCCAGCGAGCGAGCATGCTCGACGATGCCTTCCTCGCGGAAGATGTTGATGGAGGCCACGGCGGCGGCGCAAGCCAGCGGATGACCTGAGTAGGTCAGTCCCCCGGGGAAGGCCCGGTCCGCGAACGTTGCAGCGATCGGGTCCGAGATGACCACGCCCCCCAGCGGCACATAGCCGGAGTTGACGCCCTTGGCAAAGGTGATCAGGTCCGGCTTGACGCCCCAGTGGTCGACGGCGAACCACTCGCCACAACGAGCGAAACCGGCCATCACCTCGTCGGCGATCAGAACGATGCCGAACTCGTCGCACAGCGCGCGGACCCCGGCGAGATATCCAGGTGGCGGGACCAGAATCCCGTTGGTGCCGACCACGGTCTCCAGAATGATCGCCGCGACCGTATGGGATCCCTCGACCATGAGCAGGTCCCTCAGATGCGTGAGGGCGCGCTCCGACTCCTCCTGCTCCGTGGTCGCGTGGAAAGCGGAGCGATAGGTGTACGGGCCCCAGTAGCGGACGATCCCGGGCAGGCCGGGTTCGGAGGCCCAGCGGCGCGGGTCACCGGTGAGGGCAATGGCTCCGGCCGTCGCACCGTGGTAGCTGCGGTAGGCGGCCAGGATCTTGTGCCGTCCGGTGTGCAGCCGAGCCATCCGGATCGCGTTCTCGTTGGCCTCGGCGCCACCATTGGTGAAGAAGACCGCATTGAGGTCCCCCGGAGCAATCTCGGCGATCAGCCGCGCGGCCTCGCTGCGCGCATCGTTGGCAAACCCCGGCGAGATGGTGCAGAGCTTGGCGGCCTGCTCCTGGATTGCGGCGACGAGCTTGGGGTGCTGGTAACCGATGTTGACGTTGACCAGCTGCGAGGAGAAGTCGAGATAGCGCTTGCCCGAGTAGTCGCTGAAGTACGAACCGGACGCGGAGGCGATCGGAAGCGGGTCGATCTGTGCCTGGGCAGACCACGAGTGGAAGACGTGGGATCGATCGTCCGCGCGGACCCGGACCTCGTCCAGGGGGCCTGATGGGCTTGAGGGGGTCATGGATGGTGATGTCTGGCTCAACGCAGCAGTCCTAACGTGTGCGGGGAAAACCGAGGTCGACGCTCGACGTGGCGGGGTCGGGCCAGCGAGAGGTGACGACCTTGCCCCTCGTGTAGAAGCTCATGCCCTCGGCTCCGTACATGTGGGTGTCGCCGAACAGCGAGTCCTTCCACCCCCCGAAGGAGTAGTAGGCCACGGGCACCGGGATGGGGACGTTGATGCCGACCATGCCGACCTCAACATCGAACTGGAACGCCCTCGCCGCGCCGCCATCGCGGGTGAAGATCGCCGTCCCGTTGGCATAAGGGTTGCTGTTGATCAGCGCCAGACCCTGCTCATAGGTCTCAACCCGGACGACACAGAGCACCGGCCCGAAGATCTCGTCGGTGTACACGGTCATCTCCGGTGTGACGTGGTCCAACAACGTCGTCCCCAGGAAGAACCCCTCGGAGGGCACGCCCTCGGTGCGGCCGTCGACGACCAGGGTGGCACCCTGCTGCTCACCTGCGCCGATGTAGCCCGCAACCCTGTCGCGGTGGGCAGCGGTGATCAGCGGACCCATGTCGGTGTCCGGGTGGGTGCCGTCGCCGATCGTGAGCTTCGGAAGCCGTGCTGCGATTGCGTTGACCAGCGGGTCTGCAACGTCTCCCACGGCGACCGCGACGGAAAGCGCCATGCAGCGCTCACCCGCCGAGCCGTATGCCGCGGAGACCACCGCGTCCGCCGCCATCTCGACGTCGGCATCCGGCAGCACGAGAGCATGGTTCTTTGCGCCGCCAAGAGCCTGGACGCGCTTGCCGTGTGCCGTGCCGGTCTCGTAGATATGCCTGGCGATCGGTGTGGAGCCGACAAAGCTGACGGCGGCAACATCAGGATGGGTCAGCAGCGCATCAACTGCCTCCTTGTCGCCCTGGACCACGGTGAAGACGCCGTCCGGCAGGCCGGCGTCCTTCCACATCTGGGCCAGGAACAACGACGCCGAAGGGTCCTTCTCGCTCGGCTTGAGGATGAAGGCGTTGCCGCAGGCGATGGCGTTGGCACACATCCACAGCGGCACCATCACCGGGAAGTTGAACGGGGTGATGCCGGCAACCACCCCGAGCGGCTGGCGGATCGAGTAGACGTCCACGCCGGTAGCGGCCTGCTCGGAGAACCCGCCCTTGAGCAGCTGTGGCAGGCCTGTGGCGAACTCGACGTTCTCCAGGCCGCGGGCGATCTCGCCGGCTGCATCGGACAGGACCTTGCCGTGCTCGGCGGTGATGATCGCGGCAAGCTCGTCAGTCCGCTCGTGGAGCAGGTCGCGGAAGGCGAAGAGCACGCCAGAGCGTGCAGACAGAGACGCGTGCCGCCAGTCCGTCGATGCGGCGACGGCCTTGGCGACCGCGTCATTGATCTCGCCGGCGCTGGCAAGATCCACCTCCGCGCTGCGCTGACCGGTCGCCGGGTTGTAGACGGGCGCCGTGCGACCCGAGCTCCCAGGGACCCCCCGACCATCGATCCAGTGTGAGATGCGTCGTGTCGCTGAGATGCCCTCTGTCATGGCGTCAGGATACGTGTCACCTATTGATCACACAATATGCCTTTTGCTACGTTACAAACATGCAAACCATGCTCGAGGCCATCGGAGAGCGACTCGACGAGCTGAGCTCCAGAGGTCTTGCGCAGGCCGTGAGCCGAGCGGTCCGTGATGGTGCCGTGCGGCCAGGAGCGCGGCTTCCCCCGATCCGGACCCTGGCTACGGCGCTCGGCCTGTCCCCCACGACGGTCAGCGCTGGATGGGCGCTGCTGGCCCGTTCGGGCGCAATTCGGACTGACGGCCGCCGCGGCACGACCGTCGCCGACCTTCGGGACCCCGCTCCCGGCAGATACCGCAGGGCCCTCGAACGACAGCTCGACTTCGCCCTTGACCTGTCCACGGGGATCCCCGACCCGGCGCTGCTGCCCAACCTCGGACCGGCCCTGAGCGAGCTCAACACCGCTGGCATTCCCGGCAGCTATCTGGACGACCCGGTCCTGCCGGGACTTCTCGAGGTCCTCAGGGCCCAATGGCCCTATGCCACGGACGAGCTGATGGTGGTGGACGGCGCCATGGACGCGCTCGACCTCGTGTCGCGGACTCTTCTGCGCTTCGGCGACCGGGTGGTTGTGGAGCACCCCTGCTTCCCCCCTCTCCTGGATCTGCTCGAGTCGATCGGTGTCGAGGCGGTCGGCGTGCCTGTCGACGAGGCCGGCCTAAGCCCTGAGTCACTGGCGACCGCCTTGAAGGACCACATCACGGCCGTGTTCCTGCAACCGAGGGCGCAGAATCCGACGGGTGCCTCCATGACCCCACGACGGGCCCAGGACCTCGCTCGAATCCTGGCTCAAGCCGGAAGACCGGTCGTCGAGGACGACTCGGCTGGCGCCGTTGCCGCCACGGCACCGATCAGCCTGGGCCAGTGGATCCCAGGTCAGGTGATTCACATCCGGAGCTTCTCCAAGTCCCATGGCCCCGACCTGCGCCTGGCTGCGATGGGTGGACCCAGCGATCTGCTGCGCGATGTCATTCATCGAAGAGAGCTTGGACAGGGCTGGAGCAGCCGTGTCCTGCAGCGTGTTCTCATGAACCTGCTCACCGACCCCGAGGCCATGGCCGACGTGGACCGCGCTCGCGACGAGTACTCCCGCCGGCGTGTTGCGCTCGTCGACGCACTGGTCTCACGAGGCGTGCAGGTCGCCGATGGCGACGGCCTCAATCTGTGGGTGCCCGTCCATGACGAGTCCGCTGCCATAGTCCGACTGGCCAGCCAGGGTGTCGGGGTCACGCCCGGATCGCCGTTCGAGGTGATCCCGGGTGGGAGTGCCCATGTGCGCGTCACCGCCGGTCTGGTGTCCGAAGGTCATGATGAGCTGGCCGAGATCCTGGCTGCGGCGGCCAACACCAGCCCGTGGGGTTCGCGGGCTCGCTAGCCGCCTTGATGTTGGCGATCGCTGTGAGGTTTCGGCTGCCATCGCGACCACAACCTCACAGTCATCGCCAGCGGGCAGCGATCACAAGGCCAGTCAGATTCGGTGGTCACCGCAGAAGAGGCGCAGGAGGTCGGGAGGAGTCAGTCCGGCCAGGGTCTTGACCTGCACAGCCCCAACGGTTTCCGGCACCTCGACGTGATGCGGAACCGCAATCGTCGGTATGCCGGCCGCCACCGCCGATGCGACGCCTGGTGGCGAGTCCTCTATCGCGATACAGGCTCCGAGCTCGACTCCGAGAAGGCGAGCGGCCAGCAGATAGGGCTCCGGGTGTGGTTTGCCGTGCTGGACAACGTCTCCGGTGACCACGGCAGCGAAACTGCCATTGGGCAGGCTGCTCACCACGGCGGTCGCCAGCGACTTCCACGACATCGTCACAAGGGCACACGGAACACCCTGTGCCACAAGGCTTTCGAGCAGCTCAAGGGCCCCCGGGCGCCACGGCACATGCTCTTGGACGCTCGCCACCACGCTGGCGAGCAGCTGATGGACGACCTCGAGGGGTGACAGGTCGATCGGCGAGTTGGCGCGGATGTAGTTGGCCGACACCATCAGGTCGTTGCCGACGAGCTGGTGCGCGTGCTCGTCGGTCCACACCCCGCCGTGCGCTTCGACCAGAGCGTGCTCGGCGGCCATCCAGTAGGGCTCGGTGTCGACGAGAGTGCCGTCCATGTCCCAAAGGACCGCGGCCGGAAGGGAATCGGTCACGTGGCGACCAGAGTCATGTTTCGTCGATGTCTTGCTGCGCTGCCGTCAGGTCGCATTGAAGGCTAGGTCGCATTGAAATACTTGGCCTCGGGGTGGTGCACGGTCAGGGCATCGGTGGACTGCTCAGGGTGCAGCTGCAGCTCC
>DATCQG010000398.1:0-2362 GCA_036569625.1 Dermatophilaceae bacterium
GCGCGCTCCCGGCATGACGATGTTCCGGATGCCGTTGTTCACCTGGACCATCCTGGTCACCTCGATCATGATTCTGATGGCTTTCCCCGTGCTGGCCTCCGCACTGCTGGCGCTCGGGGCGGACCGCAGACTCGGGGCGCACGTCTTCGACCCGACCAACCAGCGGAGCCATGCTCTGGCAGCACCTGTTCTGGTTCTTCGGTCACCCCGAGGTCTATATCATCGCGTTGCCGTTCTTCGGGATCATTCAGCGAGATCCTGCCGGTGTTCTCCCGCAAGCCGCTGTTCGGCTACAAGAGCATGATCTTCGCGATCATCGCGATCGCCGCCCTGTCGGTGAGCGTCTGGGCCCACCACATGTACGCGACCGGTCAGGTGCTCCTGCCGTTCTTCGCCATCATGACCATGCTCATCGCCGTGCCGACCGGGGTGAAGTTCTTCAACTGGATCGGCACGATGTGGGGCGGTTCCCTCTCGTTCGAGACGCCGATGCTCTGGGCACTGGGCTTCATGGTGACGTTCCTGTTCGGCGGGCTGACCGGTGTCATCCTCTCCAGCCCCGTGCTGGACTTCCATGTCACCGACACCTACTTCGTAGTCGCCCACTTCCACTACGTGGTGTTCGGCACGGTGGTGTTTGCCATGTTCGCCGGCTTCTACTTCTGGTGGCCCAAGCTCACCGGTCGCATGCTGGACGAGAAGCTGGGCAAGATCCACTTCTGGATGCTGTTCGTGGGCTTTCACACCACGTTCCTGATCCAGCACGTGCTCGGAGTCGTCGGTATGCCGCGTCGGTATGCGGACTACCTGCCCGAGGACGGCTTCACGTGGATGAACCAGGTCTCCAGCGTCGGAGCCTTCCTGCTCGGCGCCTCGACCCTTCCCTTCCTCTACAACGTCTGGAAGACCTACCGCACGGCGCCTCTGGTCGAGACCGACGACCCCTGGGGCTACGGCGCATCGCTGGAGTGGGCCACGTCCTGCCCACCGCCGCGACACAACTTCGAGTCGATCCCACGGATCCGCTCCGAGCGACCGGCCTTCGACCTGCATCACCCCGAGGCTGCCCAGTACGACGCCCCGGCTGCCGACCAGGGCGTTCTGGACACCCTCCTTGGCGCTCCTGATCTTGATGATGCGGACCACGGCGGCGTGCCGCCGGGGCGCACCACGGGACACGATGGGCTGGGTGACGACGCGCGATGAGGGTCGAGTCCAAGCTCTTCGCGTGGATCGGCGGGTTCTTCACCGTCGTCGGGCTCATCTATGGAACGGTCACCCACTGGAGAGAGCCGGTCGGGCCGTTCGGGCTGCTGCTTTGCGCAGGGCTGTCAGCCCTGATCGGCTTCTACCTGTGGTGGACCGGCCGCAAGCTGGATCCCCGCCCCGAGGACGACCCGCTGGCTCTCATCTCTGTCGCCGAGGGAGAGTACGGATTCTTCAGTCCGCACAGCTGGTGGCCTCTTGCTCTTGCGGCGGCCGCTGCAGTCGTGTTCCTTGGCCTGGCCGTCGGGTGGTGGCTGTTCATCATCGGGGTCTGCCTAGCAGCCTTGGCGACCATCGGCTGGACCTTTGAGTACTTCCGCGGGGAGAACGCCGTCTGACACGCCGTCAGCCGCCGCGCTTTCGTGTGACGGATGACCAAGGGGTACTGTAAGCCGACGCTTGGCGAGACTGGTCCACACTGACGTGAGACTGTTCCCGCTTTTTTGTGGTGCAGCCTGTGCGGCATGGCGTC
The DNA here is from genome assembly GCA_036569625.1 of Dermatophilaceae bacterium. GTDB lineage: Bacteria > Actinomycetota > Actinomycetes > Actinomycetales > Dermatophilaceae > UBA4719. The sequence goes on from DATCQG010000398.1 coordinate 1,739, forward strand.
TATACGGTGGCCGGTCTCACGGGGGCCCGGTGAAACCATCGGCCAGAGGCCATGACCTGAGAGTCGGTTTGACGTGGTGGCAATGTCATTGAGGTTCCAGCGGCGTCACGGGTTCGCTGCCGCGCTGCTGGCGCTCAGCGTGCTGCTGACCGCCTGCCAGGGCCTCTCGGTGGGCTCGGCCAACGGCAGCCCGAAGTCGGGCTCGGATCAGACATCGCCGACGACGACGCCCACGCCAGAGACCACCCCGGCGGTCCTTGAGGTTTCTCCGGCTGACCTCGCGATCGACGTTCTGCCCAACGCTCCCATCACCGTGAAGGCCTCATCCGGCACCTTGGGCGCCGTGACACTGGTGGATGCCAAGGGCACCGTGGTCCCGGGAGCGGCTGATCCACTGGGGACCTGGACGACAACCGATCTGTTGCATCCAGCCACGGCATACACCTTCACCATCGCAGCCACCGGGCCTGACGGCACGGTGACCTCCACTTCGTCGACCTTCACGACCCTCAAGCCCAAAGTGACGGCGACCTATGGCCTGATCCCCAACGGCGGAGTCGTCGGTGTGGGCATGCCGGTCATCGTGCAGTTCGGCTCTGGCGTCATCACCAAGGCTCAGCGCGC
>DATCQG010000399.1:0-1669 GCA_036569625.1 Dermatophilaceae bacterium
CGGCCAGAGCCAGGGGATCCTGTCGATCCTGGTCGTCGGCGCGGCCACGGACTACTCGCTGCTCCTGGTCTCCCGCTATCGCGAGGAGCTGCACGAACACCCGAGCAAGTGGGTGGCGATGAGGGTGGCGTGGCGCGCCGCAGTAGAGCCGATTGCCGCCAGCGCCGCCACGGTGATCCTTGGTCTGCTCTGTCTGTTGCTGTCCCAGCTCGGCAGTACCCGCGGTCTCGGGCCCATCGGAGCGCTGGGCATCGCCGGTGCGCTGGTCTCCTCGCTAACCTTCCTGCCGGCAGTCCTCCTGCTGTTCGGTCGACGCATCTTCTGGCCGATCGTCCCCAGGGTCGACCACGTCCATGCCGAGGACTCAGTGGGACGTCGCGGCATCTGGGGTCGCGTCGCCGGGATCGTGGGCCGACACCCGCGTCGCACTTGGGTGTTGGCGCTGGTAGCACTGCTGGCGTGTGCCGCGTTCGCCCCGACGCTCAAGGCCGGGGGGATCACGCAGTCGCAGCTCTTCCTGAACAAGGTTGAGTCCGTTACCGGTCAGGAGGTCCTGGCCAGGCACTTCCCCGCCGGATCGGGCTCGCCGGTCCAGATCATCGCCACCCAGGCCAAGGCCGAACAGGCCCTGACAGCAATCAAATCCGTCGATGGTGTCGCATCGGCCTTCGTGGGGCAGGCCCTGGGGGTGCCCCCGAAGGTGGTGGACGGCAACGTCCTGATCCAGGCGACCCTGACCACCGCCGCGGACAGTCCGGCGGCGGAGAACGTGGTCGAAGCGCTGCGTGGTCGCCTCGACCAGGTCGGCCCCGAAGTACTTGTGGGTGGCGGCACCGCCATCAACCTGGACGTCCGGCACGCAAGCGAGCGGGACCTGCGGGTCATCATCCCTGCGATCCTGGCCGTCGTCTTCCTGGTCCTGATGCTGCTGTTGCGCTCTCTGGTCGCACCGTTGGTCCTCGTTGTCGCCAACGTCATCTCGTTCGCGGCAACCCTGGGCGTGGCGGCGGTCGTGTTCAACCATGTCTTCGGCTTCCCGGGGTCCGATCCGGCGACGCCCCTGTATGCCTTTGTGTTCCTTGTGGCCCTGGGCATCGACTACTCCATCTTCCTGATGACCCGGGTCAGGGAGGAGGCACGTGGGCGCGGCACCAGGCCGGGCATCCTTGTCGGGCTGGCGGTCACCGGCGGGGTCATCACCAGCGCCGGCATCGTTCTCGCGGCTACGTTCTCGGCGTTGTCGGTGATCCCGATCCTCTTCCTTGTCCAGATCGCCTTCATCGTCGCTTTCGGTGTCCTGCTGGATACGTTGGTGGTCCGTTCACTCTTGGTCCCGGCCTTCGCTCACGACATCGGCTCGCGGATCTGGTGGCCCAGCCGGCTCGGCCAGCAGAGGTCGCCGTCGGAGGACGTCGAGCTTTCGACGTCTCCATGACCGCCGCTTCCGTGAGTGCTGTTCCCGTGGTCCCTGTGCCCGCGATCGCCGTGGGTCTGGCCGGGTACGGTTCCTCCGGCCGGGGGATCCACGCCCCACTGATGCTGCAGGCCGGTATGACGATCGCTGCGGTCTCGACCGCGGATCCGCAGCGCTCGGAGCAGGTCCGCGCAGAGCTTCCGGGCGCTCGGGTGGTCGCGGACCTCGATGCGCTGCTGGCGTTGGGTGGGCTCG
>DATCQG010000400.1:0-16812 GCA_036569625.1 Dermatophilaceae bacterium
CAAGGCAGCCTCAAGAGCCTCCAGACGCCCGGTTCCCGCGGCCAAAGCGGCGCTGAGTGCGCCACAGAAGGCGTCGCCCGCGCCGGTCGTGTCGAGCACCTCGGACCCCTCAACTATCGGCCCGGTCAGCTGGTCACCATCCCAGGCGGCACCTGCTGCCCCAAAAGTCACCACCAATGACGCTGGTACCGCTTCGGAGTCGGCCAACATCAGAGCCTCGTGCTCGTTGACCACCAAGGGGTCTGCGATCGCAACGATGTCTGCTGGCAAGGCGGCATACGGGGTGAGGTTCAGGATGACCCGAGCGCCTCGGGCCGACCCGCGCCGCGCCGCGGCGGCGACCACCGCCAACGGGACCTCCAGCTGCAGCAACACGATGTCGCCGGGGCCAACCGATCGCAGCGGCACCAGGTCGTCGAGTGCCACCGCGGCATTGGCACCAGCGACGACCACGATCGAGTTCTCGCCCATCTCGTCAACAGTGATGAGTGCATGACCTGTCGGGCTGTCGGGCTCGACGCGAACGAATGAGGTGTCGACACCGAGAGCCGACAGTCTGGCGATGTAGGCAGGGCCAGCCTCGTCGGCTCCAACACAGCCCACCATGACCACCTCGGCGCCGGCCGCCGCAGCCGCCACGGCCTGGTTGGCGCCCTTGCCACCTGCCGAGCGTTCGAGGCCGCTGCCCACGACGGTCTCGCCGGGCTTCGGGAGTCGCTCGACCCGCGTCACAAGATCGATGTTGAGCGACCCGACCACAACGACCCGTCCCATCAGCGAACGCCTTCCTTCATGGTTCGCAGCCACAGGTCGGCATATCGATCGGCATCCACCGACACTGCGACCGCTACCGACGTCGATCCCATCCCGTGAGGATCATGGGCAAGGTCCCCCGGCCAGTCGCGACGATCGACGATGGTCCGACCACGCGAGTACGTCCCGGCCAGCTCTACGCGTACCGGTAGACGCGTCGTCGTCAGACCAAAGCGGTCGATGACCGCGCACACCGCGCCCGCGTCACCGATGGTCGCGTCCTGCTGCCCAAAACGATCGCACTGGTAGTCGATCAAGCGCCCCGCGAGCTCGGCCGGTCCGCGGCCGCCGGCAGCGACAAGCCCGGCGGCCTGTGCACGGCTGACCCGCACGTCGTAGAAGACGTCCAGGCCGTACATGACCACGGGGATGTCGAGCTCAGCGGCTGACTCCAGGACGATGGCTGCGGCCTCGGGGTCGTGCCAGACGTTGAACTCGGCGGACGCAGTGGCATTACCGACCTGCGCCGCCCCTCCCATGAAGACGATCTCGCGCAGGCCGCCCGCCACCTCTGGGTAGGTTCGCAGCAGCAACGCGATGTTGGTCAGAGGAGCCAACGGCACCAAGGTGATTCGATCGGCTGGCTTCCCAGACGCGGCCTCGCTCAGCAGGTCGCGCAGGAGCTCCACCGCATGACGTCCGTCAACGTGACGTTGTGACGCGGGCCAGCCGAGGTCCGCCATACCGTCGTCGCCGTGAACATGCCGCGCATCCCCGCGCGGCTCGAGCAACGGCCTGTCGGCACCGCGGGCGACAGGGACGTCGCGACGCCCGGCAACGTCCAGCACCTTCAGCGTGTTGCGGACGACGTCGTCCACACTCGCGTTACCGCTGACACAGGTGACCGCTCGCAGCTCCAGATCCGGATGCAGAGCGGCCAAGAGGAGCGCACACGCATCATCCACGCCGGTGTCGATGTCGAGGATGATCGGCGTGGGCGCCGTCATGCCTGGACCAAGGTCACCGGCATCGATGAGTCGGCCGGGATGTCGAGTGCGGAGGCAGCCCTACCTCTGGCCACCATCAGGGCACCCAGGGCGGCCACCATTGCGCCGTTGTCGGTGCACAGACCGGGGCGTGGCACCCGAAGTCGGATGCCTGCAGCGTCGCAGCGCTCCTGAGCCAAGGCACGCAGGCGGGTGTTGGCCGCTACGCCTCCACCCACGAGCAGATCGTCGACGCCGTGCGCGCGGCAGGCAAGGACCGCCTTGCGCGTCAAAACGTCGACCACAGCCTCCTGGAAGCTCGCAGCCACGTCGGCAACCGGCACCGGCTCGCCTGCGCGTTCGCGTGCCTCGACCCAGCGGGCCACGGAAGTCTTGAGGCCTGAGAACGAGAAGTCGAATCGGTGCCGCTCCATGTCACGACCCGAAGTGAGTCCACGGGGGAATCTCACAAATGCCGAGTTACCCTCTGACGCAGCCCGATCCACGTGTGGGCCGCCAGGGAACGGCAGTCCGAGCACTCGGGCCACCTTGTCGAAGGCCTCCCCTGCAGCGTCGTCGATCGTGCTGCCCAGAGATCGCACATCAAGGGTGACGTCAGGGACGAGCAGGAGGCTCGAGTGCCCGCCGGACACAAGCAACGCCAAGGTCGGCTCAGGCAGGGGGCCATGCTCGACGATGTCGACCGCGACATGGGCGGCCAGGTGGTTGACGCCATAGAGGGGCTTGCCGAGGGCAACCGCGAGAGACTTGGCCGCGGCAACCCCCACCAGCAGGGCGCCAGCCAGCCCCGGGCCGGCAGTGACCGCGATCGCGTCGAGATCGTCCAGGCGTATGTCGGCCTCGCGACACGCTCGATCAATCATCGGGACCATGGCCTCGAGGTGGGCGCGACTGGCCACCTCTGGCACCACGCCCCCGAAGCGCGCGTGCAGCTCGACGCTGCTGGCGACCGCGTCGGCGAGCAGCGTCTGACCGCGGACGATCCCGACACCGGTCTCGTCGCAGGATGTCTCTATGCCGAGTACGAGGGGGCCGTCGTTCACCGGGCCACCTCGCGAGTCAGGCCCTCGGTCGGAGTCTCGAGATGCAGCCTCATGATGTGAGCGTCCACATCCCCCGGTTGGTAGTACCTGCGTCGGACGGTCAGCATCTCAAAGCCCATCTTGGTGTAGAGCCGTTGGGCCGCCATGTTGTCCGCCCGAACCTCCAGCATCAGATGTTCGGCGCCACCACGTCGGGTCGCATCGATGAGCCAGTCCATCAGCTGCGAACCCAGCCCCTGACCCTGGGCATCCGGAACCACGGCAATCGTCATGACGTCGGCGACCTCGCCACGACGGTCGACGCCGGCATAGCCCACGACCGCACCACCCCGCTCCCCGACGACGTAGCAGCGTCTCGGGCGGCCGGCCAGCTCCGCCCACCAGGTCTGCTCCGACCATGCGTCATCGGCGAAGAGCGCAGGCTCGAGCGCAGCCAGAGCCGGGACGTCCTGCCATGTCATCTCGCGCAGGACCAGCTCGCCAGCAGTCATGGCAGCGCAGCCTTGCGCGGGGGCGGGGGCGTCGCGTCGGGACGACGCAGATACATCGGCTCAGTCGCCGCGAGCTCGTCACCGGCTGCCATCATCCGTGCCGCGAGATCAGCAAGAGCACCGGCACTGACATCGAGGGGACCTACCCGAGGGCCGAACGACTCGGCATACAGCACGGCGCCTCGCCCGATCACGGGCAGGCCGCGCACCTGGGAGGCAATCGCGCCTGCCTTCGCGACCATGGGCAGCCCTTGACGCACCGCTCCCCCGGCGGTGATGTCGTAGCGAGCCCAGTAGACCTCCTTGCGCCGCGCATCGGTTGCCACCACACAGGATTGGCCCACACCAGCCTCACCTTGCAGCCATGCCTGGTGGGCCATTGCGTCCAGGCTGCACACCCCGAACACCGGTATGCCGCGGGCGAAGGCAAAGGTGCGCGCCGTCACGAGGCCCACGCGCAGCCCGGTGAACGGCCCCGGGCCGGTGCCGCACACCACGGCACTGACATCGGCGGCTGTGCGACCAGCAAGGGCGAGAACCTCGGCCATCGCAGGAGCCACGTATTCTCCATGGCGCCGAGAGTCCAGCGTGCTGGCCTCTGCGAGCACGCTCCGACCGTCGTGCAGGGCGACGGTGATCGCTGAGGTGGCGGTGTCGATCGCTAGCAGCAGCACGGGTTCAGGCTAACGAGACGAGGTCATCGAGCGCTGCACACGCTGCCGGTTCCGACCACCGCGCACCATGGCCGACAAGGCTCACGGTCCGGACCCCATGTCCCTGCAGCGTCACTTCGAGGTAGTCCTCGCTGAGCAGCTCGGCCAGGCCATGGCCCCACTCAACCACTGTGACGGCCTCGTCGAGCAAGGCGTCGAGATCAAGGTCATCGAGCTCGGCCAGCCCGGTCAAGCGATAGGCGTCGACGTGGACGAGCTCCGGGCCGCCATCCAGGGAGGGGTGAAGACGGGCTATCACGTACGTCGGCGAGGTGATCGGGCCACGCACGCGGAGGCCCTCCGCGATGCCCTGCACCAGTGTGGTCTTTCCGGCACCCAGCTCGCCGGTGAGCACGAGCAGGTCCCCCGCCTTCAGCAGGGCTCCGAGCCTGGCGCCCCACGAATGCATGTCCGCGGCAGTACGCAGCCGCGTCTGAAGCGAAGGGCCGGATGCGTCGGAGCTCTCAGGAGTCATCGGCGCTCTCAAGGGGCACTCTGGCGACGTTCTTGGATGGCCCTCTCGATCCGTCTCTTCTTGGCCAGGTCGGTGATGAGCCGGCGCACACGCGGCTTGCTGCGCAGGTCGATGTGAGCGGCCTCGGCGCGTTCGGCGCGCGCGATGAGAGAGAGCAGCTGTTCGCTGACGACGTCGCCGTGCTCCAGCATGATGATGTGCCCGGCGTCCTTGACGAGGACGTGCTCGGCTCCAGGGATCAGCCGGACGATCTCCTCGCTGTGCTTGGGCGGTGTGAGCAGATCCTGAACTCCGTTGAGCACCAGGGTCTCCACGCCGATGAACGCCTTGAGCGCTTCGCGCTTGTCGTGCCGGTCGAAGGTCTCCATGAAGTCGGAGATGACCTCGATGCGGGTCCCGAAGATCATGTCGGCAGTGAGCCGCACGATGCTCAGAGGAACCGGTGATGCGAAGGAGTAACGGTCGACAAAGAACTCCTCGACCTCCTTGCCTGCCTTGAGCGCCGTGTTGACCAGACCCTGGCGTCCGGCCAGCTGCCCGACCGCAACCGGGCCCAGTCGGTGCACCGCCTTGCCCAGCACGCTGCCGAGGCCCCACGAGACCGCGGAGAGGCCGCCTGGGCTGGTTGACACGAACGCGACGCCCAGAACGCGATCCTTGATGAGCTGCGGCTCTTGAACTGCCAGGGCCATCAACGTCATTCCGCCCATTGAGTGGCCGACGAGAACCAGGGGACCATCGGGGACGACCTGCCGAATGACAGCAGCCAGGTCAAGGCCGAGCTGATCGACGTCGTACGACTCCTTGGACCCCGCGCCCGACCTACCGTGGCCACGCTGGTCCCAGAGCACGACGCGGTAGCCGGCAGCCTTGAGTGCCCGCCGTTGGAACACCCAGCTGCGCAGGCTCAGCGTATAGCCGTGGCAGAACACGACAGTGGGGGCAGCTGCACCCTTGGGCAGACGCTCTGGCGGGTCTTCGGGCTCGTCGATCTCGACGTGCAACGGCACACCGTCAGTAGCCAGGACGATGACTTCAGTAGTGGCCTCGTCGTCATAGGTATCAGTGGAGTCCAGTGCCTTCGCGGTCAGGCGTGCGCGGGTCAGGCGCTCGGCGGCAACACCCGCGGCACCGGCAGCCGCCGCAGCGGCCACCCCGATACCGAGTCCGATGAGACCGTTTCGACGATTCCGGCTCACTGCTGGCCTCCGACGTAGACCCGGGGGACACGCGCTCCGATGCGGGTGATGATCTCGTAGGAGATCGTCTCCGTTGCCTGTGCCCAGTCCTGCGCGGTCGGCTCCCCCGCATCGCCGGCTCCGAACAGCGTCACCGTCTCCCCAGCCTGCGCCTCGCTGCGCGGACCCAGGTCGACGATGAACTGGTCCATGCAGACGCGACCAGAGACGGTATGCCGTGCCCCTCGAAGGCTGATCGGCCCCACGTTGGTGGCATTGCGCGGGATGCCGTCGGCGTAGCCCATCGGCACCAGACCGACGGTCGTGTCCTGCGAAGTAACGTACTGGTGTCCGTAGCTCAGGCCTTGGCCAGCCGGAATTCGTTTGGTGACAGCAAGATCGGCAGTCAGGGTCATCGCCGGGGTCAACCCGAAGTACCTTGGGTGACCGAGAGACGGAACCGGTGACAGCCCATAGACCGCCAGCCCCGGTCGAACCAGGTCGAAGACGGCATCGGGATTGGTCAGGGTGGCCGCGGAGTTCGCGATATGCCGGACCTCGAGGTCGCACCCTGCCTGCTCGGCGTCCCTCACGGCCTGCCCAAATCGCTCCAGCTGGGACCCCACCATCGGGTGCGTCGGCTCGTCCGCGTAGACGAAGTGGGACCACACCCCGACGATCCTGACAGCGCCCTCGGCCTCGAGGCTGCGGGCAGCGTGCAGAAGGATCGGCCAGTCCTCGCCGAAGGCGCCGTTGCGGCCCAGGCCGGTGTCGACCTTGAGGTGGATGCGGGCGGTCCGTCCAAGGGTCCGAGCCGCGTCGGCCACCTCGGCGAGCGACCACAGGGCCGAAACCGACAGATCGATGTCGGCGGCGATAGCGGCGGCGAAGTCCGTGCCGGGGACGTGAAGCCATGACACGACCCGGTCGTTGATCCCCCCGCTCCTCAACGCAAAAGCCTCACTCAGCTGGGCAACCCCCAGCCACGTCGCTCCACCGCTCAGGGCAGCCCGGGCGCTGGGCACCAGCCCGTGCCCGTATCCGTCTGCCTTGACGACAGCCATGACGGCCGCCGACCCGGCATGTTGACCAAGAACTTCGACATTGCGGCGGATGGCGTCCAGATCCACGGTGGCGCGAGCAGGCGCGCGGTCACCCGAATGGACAGCACTGACGGCAGGGACAAAACCGTCAACAGACCCAGCAATCTCTTCAGTCACGAGGAAAGTCTCTCAGGATCGAGCGGGCTTCCGCGCCAACACGGCGGCAACCACCCCAGGTATGGCCTGTGCTACGCCGAGGGCGCGAACGGGCCCGCCCGGATTCGCGGCACCTGCCGCCAGCCCGTGAACCAGAGCGGCGACGCTGCCCGCCTCCATCGGGGACAGCCCCGATGCGAGCAACGTCCCGGCGAGCCCTGCGAGCACGTCTCCCGATCCGGCCGTTGCCAGCCACGACGGCGCGTCGGCCTGCGAGCGCACGGGCAGACCCGACGAGCTGGGAGACGCGACGAGTGTCGTTGCCCCCTTGAGCAGGATCGTGCTGTTCGTCAGGTCGGCCAGGTGCCGGGCGTATGCCAAGGGCGAACGAGCCACTGTGGCGCGGTCCACGGGAGCATCGAGCCGGGTCATGAGGCGGGCAAGCTCACCTGCGTGAGGTGTCAGCAGCGTTGGGGTGGAACGCGGCTCGACGATCAGCTCAAGCCCGCCGGCGTCCACCACGCACGGAAGGCCCGAGTCCAGCGCTGACCGCGCCGCGACCACCTGGGCCCGGCCCTGCGTTGACTCGTCGTCCACGTCGACGCCGGGCCCGAGGAGCCACGCCTGCACGGTGCCCTCGCCGATGACGGCTTCGGGCACCTGCGCGCGAACGAGCAGGGTAGGTGTCGGCGGGCCGATGTAGCGCACCATCCCGGCGCCTGAGCAGACCGCAGCCGTCACGGCCAACAGTGCTGCCCCCGTGTAGCTCTCACCGCCGGCAACGATACCAAGCACACCGCGGGAGTACTTGTCGTCCATCGGCCCGGGACGCGGCCAGAGCCTGGAGATGTCCTCAGGGGTGACCCGCTCGACGACCGGCGCCCCCCCGATCTCGACGCCGATATCCACCACGGTGAGCCGTCCGACGGCGCGTTCGGTGGCCGGCAGCAGATGAACCGGCTTGGGGACGATGAAGGTCACGGTCTCGTCCGCATGCACGCAGGACTGCGTCTCCACCTCACCGTCCGGGTCGGCCCCACTGGGAAGGTCAACGGCCATCACGTACGCCGTGCCGCTCACCTCGCGCAGCAAGCCGTCGATCTGCGGGGAGAGGCCGGGCCGCCCGCCGATCCCGACGATGCCATCGATGAGCAGCTCGGCACTGCCCAGCGCCGATGAGACAACGGACGCCGGATCGGCACGGACGCCGACGGCAGCGAGCACCAGGGCCCCGGCGTCGCGTGCCGCGCGAAGACCACCCTCATGGACGGCGTCCGCGACCTTGAGCACGACCACGGCCGCACCATCCTTCGCGAGCAGCGCCGCGGCATACAGGGCATCGCCGCCGTTGTTGCCTGCGCCGACCATGGCGACGACCCGTCGCCCACCCGGGTGACCAAGTCGCGATGACGCTACGGCAGCCAGACCAGACGCGGCACGGGACATCAGCACGTCCTCTTCGAGCCCAACCATGGCGGCGGCCTCGGCCGAGCGAACGGAGGATACGGAGTATGCGCGGATCATCTGGCCTTCGTCCTCAACCCTCGGCGATCACGACGGCCGAGGCGATCCCGGCATCGTGCGAGAGGGAGATGTGTAGATCGTGCACGCCCAAGACGGCTGCGCGCGCCTGGATGGTGCCCCAGATCCTCAGGTTCGGTCGGCCGTCCTCGCCACTGAGGACATCGGCATCGGTCCAGCACAGGCCCACCGGCGCACCCAGCGCCTTGGCCAGAGCCTCCTTCGCCGCGAACCGGGCAGCGAGGGAGTTGAGCCCCAGCGAGCGCTCAGGCTCGGTGAACAGCCGTTCGAGCAGGCGCGGCGTGCGTTCGAGGGTCTGGCCGAAACGCGCGACATCGACGACGTCGATCCCGATCCCGATGATCATGACAACACGGCCGTCATTCGTCTGCCGCGATCACTCGACCGTGACCGACTTGGCCAGGTTGCGCGGCTGGTCAACATCCAGACCTTTGGCCGCTGCCAGCTCACTGGCGAACACCTGCAACGGGACGGTCGTCACCAGAGGCGCCAGCAGGGGCGGCGTCGCCGGCACGCGGATGATCACGTCGGCGAACGGGACCACGTCCTCGTCGCCCTCCTCGGCGATCACGATGGTGCGGGCTCCACGGGCTCGGACCTCCTGGATGTTCGAGATCACCTTGCCGTGCAGACCGTGCTCGCTGCTGGGCGAGGGGACGATGACGAAGACGGGCTGCCCCGGCTCGATGAGGGCGATGGGCCCGTGCTTGAGCTCACCACCGGCGAAGCCCTCGGCGTGGATGTAGGCCAGCTCCTTGAGCTTGAGCGCCCCCTCAAGAGCCACCGGATAGCCCACGTGCCGGCCCAGGAACAGCACGGACCGGCTGTCGGCCATGAACCGGGCGATCTCACGGACCCTGTCCTGCCCGTCGAGGACGGTCTGGATCTTGGCCGGCATCTCGGCCAGGTCCTTCATCACGGCCTGCGCCTCGTCGGCATAGGTGCCGCCGCGCAGCTGAGCGAGATAGAGGCCCAGGATGTAGCAGGCGGTGATCTGGGCGAGGAAGGCCTTGGTCGAGGCGACCGCGATCTCGGGACCCGCATGCGTGTAGAGCACCGCATCCGACTCGCGCGGGATCGTCGAGCCATGGGTGTTGCAGATGGAGATGACCCGAGCGCCGAGCTGACGCGCGTGCTTGACCGCCATCAGGGTGTCCATCGTCTCGCCGGACTGCGATATCGCGACGACGAGGGTGCGCTCATTGATCACCGGGTCGCGGTAACGGAACTCGTGGGCCAGCTCGACCTCGCACGGGATGCGGGTCCAGTGCTCGAGGGCGTACTTGGCGACCATGCCGGCATAGGCGGCCGTGCCACACGCGATGAACACGATCTTGTCGACGGCGCGCAGCTCGGCCTCGTCCATCCGGAGCTCGTCCAGCACGAGACGACCGGTTTCGTCCGTGCGGCCCAACAGCGTGTCAGCAACAGCGACCGGCTGGTCGTGGATCTCCTTGGTCATGAAGTTGGGAAAGCCGCCCTTCTTCGCGGCGGCAGCATCCCAGTTGACGTGATAGCGCTTGCCCTGCGCCGGAGTCCCGTCGAAGTTGATGACGACGGCGCCCTCGGTCGTGATCGTGACGATCTGGTCCTGGCCCAGCTCGAGCGCCTCGCGGGTGTAGCCAATGAAAGCCGCCACGTCCGAGCCGAGGAAGTTCTCGCCATCGCCCAGACCCACCACGAGCGGGCTGTTGCGCCGGGCGCCGACGACGACCCCCGGCTGGTCCGCATGGACAGCCAGCAGGGTGAATGCGCCCCGGAGACCGCCGACGACCTCACGCATGGCCTCGGTGAGGTCGCCGAGCTTGTCATAGGAGCGCGCCAGGAGATGCGCGACGACCTCGGTGTCGGTCTCGCTCAGGAACAGGACGCCGTCTTCGATCAGGGCGGATCTCAGTCCGTGGAAGTTCTCGATGATGCCGTTGTGGATCAGCGCAAGCTTGCCGTCCTCGCCACCGCGGTGCGGGTGCGCGTTCTGGTCGGTCGGGCCGCCGTGGGTGGCCCAGCGGGTGTGCCCGATGGCCGTGCTTGAGTCGGGAAGCGACTTCCCGGCCAGGGCACTGACGAGGTTGGCCAGCTTCCCGGCGCGCTTGGTGATCAGGACGCCGTCCTGGGTGAGCAAGGCGACACCGGCCGAGTCATAGCCCCGGTACTCGAGCCTGGACAGGCCCTCCATGACGACCTCGAGCGCCCGCCCATCGAAGTTGGGGCCCACGTATCCCACGATTCCGCACATGCCGTTCAGCCTAACGGGAGGTGTCCCGGTCCACGCGCGCCGCGCGGGTCGGCAACAATGGGCCGCGTGCGACCGCCCAATGGCCATGCCCTGCCGTCGCCGTACGTCGAGCTCGACCGTGCGGCGTGGGCCCGGCTGCGCGACCACCACCCCATGAGCCTGACCCAGGCCGACCTGACCCGGCTGCGAGGCCTGGGAGAACGTCTGGACATGGCGGAGGTCGAAGAGGTCTACCTGCCCCTCTCGCGGCTGCTCAACTTCTACGTCGGCGCCACCGCGGGCCTGCACCGGATCACGACGGACTTTCTGGGCGAGAGCCCGGAGCGCACGCCGTTCGTCATCGGGGTGGCCGGGTCCGTGGCGGTGGGCAAGTCCACCACCGCCCGGATCCTGCGCGAGCTGCTGGCGCGGTGGCCCGGAACGCCTCGGGTCGAGCTCCTGACCACGGATGGCTTCCTCTACCCCAACGCAGAGCTGGAACGCCGCGGAGTGCTGGAGCGCAAGGGTTTTCCCGAGTCGTATGACCGCCGGGGCCTTCTCCGGTTCGTCGCCGAGGTCAAGGCTGGCAAGGACGAGGTCAGCGCGCCGGTCTACTCCCACCTGACCTACGACATCGTCCCTGGCGAGCGGATCGTCGTGCGCCGCCCGGACGTGCTCATCGTCGAGGGGCTCAACGTCCTGCAGCCGCCCAGGGTGCTGACCAACGGACGCACCGGGCTGGCCGTCTGCGACTTCTTCGACTTCTCCGTCTACGTCGACGCCAGGGTTGAAGACATCAAGGGCTGGTATGTCGACCGGTTCCTCCGGCTGCGCGAGACCGCCTTCGCCGACCCGAGCTCCTACTTCCACCGCTACGCGGGGCTGACCGACGAGCAGGCCCGCGACACCGCCCTGAAGATCTGGGGCACGACCAACGAGCGGAACCTGGTCGACAACGTACTGACCACGCGCGGCCGGGCCAACCTGGTCCTGACCAAGGGTGAGGACCACGGCGTCCGCCGGGTCCGGCTGCGCAAGCTCTGAGCCATGATGGTGCCATGAGTGATCCCAAGGGCCCCAGTCGGATCGAGCATGACTCGATGGGCGACATCGAGGTGCCGGCCGACGCTCTGTGGGGCGCCCAGACGGCCCGGGCGGTGCAGAACTTCCCCATCTCCGGGCTGACGATGCCCTTGCCGATCATCCACGCCCTGGCGCGGATCAAGTCAGCTGCGGCCTTGGTCAACCTCGAGCTGTCGGCGCTGGATCCGGCGATCGCCCGAGCCGTCGCCAAGGCTGCGGATGAGATCGCCAACGGCCTGCACGACGACCAGTTCCCCGTCGACATCTTCCAGACCGGCTCTGGCACATCCACCAATATGAACGTCAACGAGGTCGTGGCTCGGATCGCCCACCTGGCAACAGGCCTCAATGTCCACCCGAACGACCATGTCAACGCCGGACAGTCCAGCAACGACACCTTCCCGACCGCCATCCGGGTCGCCGCGGCGCTCACGACCCGGGACCTGCTCGTCCCCGCGCTGAGCCACCTGACCACGGCACTTCGGGGTCGCGAGAGCGCGTTTGCCAACGTCGTCAAGGCCGGGCGAACCCACCTGATGGATGCCGTCCCTGTCACTCTCGGCCAGGAGTTCGGCGGCTATCGGCGCCAGATCGAGCTGGGCGCCGAGAGACTGCTGCTGGCCGCCGACGGAGCTGCAGAGCTGCCGCTGGGAGGGACCGCTGCCGGTACCGGGCTCAATGCCGCACCCGGGTTTGCCCCAGCCGTGATAGCCAGGCTCGCAGCGGTCACCGGCAGCACCTTCCGCGAGGCCGGCGACCATTTTGAGGCACAGTCGACCCAGGATGCGCTGGTCGCGCTCAGCGGGGCCGCGAAGGTTCTTGCGGTCAGCCTGACCAAGATCTGCAACGACCTGCGGTGGATGGGTTCAGGTCCACGGGCGGGGCTGGGCGAGATCCGCCTGCCTGACCTGCAGCCGGGATCGAGCATCATGCCCGGCAAGGTCAACCCCGTGATCCCCGAAGCGGTTCTGATGGTGTGCGCACAGGTCATCGGCAACGACTTGACCATCACGACCGCGGGTGCCGCGGGCAACTTCGAGCTCAACGTCATGCTGCCGGTCATAGGGCGAAACCTGTTGGAGTCGTTGATGTTCCTGGCCCGGGCTGCCCGACTTCTGGCCGACCGGTGCATCGACGGGATCACCGCCGACGAACAGCGTTGCCTTGACCTGGCTCAGAGCTCGCCTGCGATCGTGACGTCACTCAACCGCTATCTGGGGTACGACGGAGCGGCCGCGGTCGTCAAACAGGCTCTGGTCGAACGACGCTCGATCCGCGACGTCGTCATCGCCCGTGGTCATATCGAGGCTGGAGACCTGACCGAGGCTCAGCTCGACGAGGCGCTGGACGTGCTCTCGATGGCTCGCCCGGACACAGGGAAGTGAAGTGAGCTGGTCTTAGTACCAGTTGAAGGCTTGCGAGTGGCCCCACGCCGAACACGGCGTGCCGTACCTGCCCGAGATGTACGCAAGGCCCCACTTGATCTGGGTGATCGGGTTGGTGCTCCAGTCGCCGGCGACCGAAGCCATCTTGGACCCGGGCAGGGACTGGGCGATGCCGTAAGCGCCAGAGCTGCTGTTGGCAGCGTTCCAGCGCCAGCCGCTCTCCTTGGTCCACAGGCTGTCCAGACAACCGAACTGCCCCTCCGCCCAACCATCGTCAAAGACCAGCAGGCGACCGACGGCCCGAGGGTCGGACTGTGCGCGGGCGAGAATCCCCTGGCGCGCTTGCTCGCGAGCGGCCCGTTGAGCTGCCACCTCGCGAGCCCGCGAGAGGGCGGCCGCCTTCGCATCCGCGGCAATCTTCTGCCTCTGGGTCAGGGCTGAGGAACGCTGCACCCCGGCCCGGCGGGCAACGGCCAGCGCGGCGTTGGTGTCGATCTGGTTGTTCGAGAGCTCGGCTGCCTGGGCCACCGCCGCAGGGGTGGCAGTGAACGTCGACACGACGTTGTGCGGCTTGGCCGCGGAAGCGTAGCCGGCCGCCGTGGCCCCCGCCACAGCAAGAACCGCCGCAGCCGAAGCCAGCGGACGGCCAAAGGTGGCAGTGGAGACAGGTGGCCTGTCGAAGGAGGCAACCCGCGAACGGTCGCGACCACTTTTAGGGGCCCGATGCCGCCCTTGGTGCCGGCCTTGGTAAGCCGCGCTCATCCAACCTCCACAAAGGTGCGGACCACCGGATCTGATGGCCCGAGGACGCGGGTCGACTCTCGACGAGTGGCGCAGAATCCTCCACCCGGCGATAGGCATGCACCCACACCAGCGTTATCAATCTGAGACTTAGCGCCTCTACCGTCCCAAACAAGTCGCCAGATTCCAAATCCCCTAGGGTCAACCTATCCTCTCGAACACCATCAGACGCATCAGACACATGAACCTCAGACTTCCAGGCCCTCCAGCAGGTCGGTCACGAGTGCTGCGATCGGACTGCGCTCACTTCGGGTCAACGTGACATGGGCAAAGAGAGGGTGGCCCTTGAGAGCCTCGATGACCGCAGCGACACCGTCATGGCGCCCGACGCGCAGGTTGTCGCGTTGGGCAACATCGTGGGTGAGCACCACCTTGGAGTTCTGGCCGATCCGAGAGAGCACGGTCAGCAGCACATTGCGCTCGAGCGACTGGGCCTCGTCAACGATCACGAATGCGTCATGCAGCGACCGGCCCCGGATGTGGGTCAACGGCAGGACCTCCAGCATCCCCCGGTCCATGATCTCCTCGACCACCTCGGTCGAGACCAAGGCGCCCAGGGTGTCAAACACGGCCTGCGCCCATGGGCCCATCTTCTCGGCCTCGGCGCCGGGCAGATACCCGAGCTCCTGACCGCCGACGGCATACAGGGGCCTGAAGATGATCATCTTGCGATGTTGCCGCCGCTCCATGACCGCCTCGAGCCCTGCACACATCGCCAGCGCGCTCTTGCCGGTGCCGGCCCGACCCCCGAGGCTGAGGATGCCGATATCGGGGTCCATCAACAGGTCCAGCGCGATCCGCTGCTCGGCGCTGCGTCCGTGCAGACCGAAGGCGTCACGATCACCTCGCACCAGCCGGACCGCCTTGTCCGGGCCCACGCGTCCCAGTCCACCACCGCGGGGTGACACGAGCACCAGGCCGGTGTGGCACGGCAGCTCGCGGGCCGCGGCGCTCTCGAGGCGACCCGTCTCGTAGAGGGAGTCCATCTCCTCGACCGTGACCCCGAGCTCGGACATGCCCGTCCAACCGCTGTCCACGGCGAACTCGGCGCGATACTCCTCGGCCTCGAGTCCGCATGCCGACGCCTTGACGCGCATCGGCAGATCCTTGCTGACCAAGGTGACATCGCGGCCATCAAGGCTCAGGTTCTTCGCGACGGCCAGGATCCGCGAGTCGTTGTCGCCGAGCCGGAAGCCGGCCGGGAGCGACTCGGCGTCGGAGTGGTTGAGCTCGACGTGAAGGCTCCCCCCGTCCTCACCAACCGGGACGGGCGCATCGAGACGCCCCTGCTGAATACGCAGGTCGTCGAGCAGCCGCAACGCCTGACGGGCGAAGTAGCCGAGCTCCGGGTGGTTGCGTTTGGCCTCGAGCTCGGTCACCACGACGATCGGGAGAACCACCTCGTGCTCGTGGAAGCGCAACATCGCGCGCGGGTCGGAGAGGAGCACCGAGGTGTCGAGGACGAACGTCTTGCGTCCATCTCCGCCCTGAGCCGGAGATGGCTTGAGCGTGCTCGCCTGGGGACCCCTGGGGCTGGCGGTTGAGCTGTTCGAAGAACGACGAACCATGGCCATTTCCACTCCCTCGACACAGCACGTACGGCTGCGTCTCTACTCTCGGATGAAGTGCCGGGACCGGGTCACCATCGGACGGTGGAGCCGATACCGGCCCTCCGTCCGGAGCTGGAATCGCTCCATATGGTGGGCCTCCCCAACGCACGACGGGTGCCTTGCGTCAGTGCTGAGGCTACGGCTCAGCCCGGCCTGTCGCAGGCATTTCCACAGCGACACGCAAATGATGGCTGAAGGTCTATCCATCGCCGCCATACGGGCACCTTTTCGTGGGCGACCTTGCATGCGCAGGTCACCAACAGCTATGCGCCGTAGCGCCTCTCGCGCCCGGCGTAGGCACGCAGGGCACGAAGAAAGTCCACCCGACGGAAGTCCGGCCAGTAAGCCTCGCAGAAGTAGAACTCGCTGTGGGCGCTCTGCCAGAGCAGAAAGCCGCCGAGACGCTGCTCGCCCGAGGTTCGGATCACCAGGTCAGGGTCGGGCTGACCCTTGGTGTAGAGATGGTCGGCGATCTGTCCGACGTCGAAGATCTCGGCGAGCTCCTCGATCGAGGTGCCCTTGGCCGCGTGCTCCTGCAACATCGCGCGGACCGCATCGGCGATCTCTCTGCGCCCGCCGTAGCCGACTGCGATGTTGACGATCATGGCCTGGACGTCGCGAGTGGCATCGGCCGCCTCCTTGAGCCGCCGGGCTGTCTCTGCAGGCAGAAGGTCAAGCGCCCCAACGGGATTCAGCCGCCAGCGTCGCGAGTCGGCCAAGTCACCCACAACGTTCTCGATGATCGACAGGAGCGGCTCGAGCTCGTTGGCAGGTCGGTTGAGGTTGTCGGTCGAAAGCAGCCAGAGGGTGACCACCTCGACGCCGACATCCTGGCACCAGCCCAGGAACGGCGAGATGTTGTCGGCGCCCGCCTGATGCCCCTGCGCAGTGTTTGCGCCGTTGGCCTTTGCCCATCTGCGGTTCCCGTCGAGCATGACACCGATGTGGCGGGGCAGGCTCTGCGGCGGGAGGCCTTCGACAAGTCGACGCTCGTACGCGCGGTACAGCAGCTCACGCAGCCCCACGGCAGTCTCCTTGATCTCTTGACCAGAGCCAAAGATACTCCGCGCTCCTGTGGCTCGATCGGGCAAAGGCGACCCACCTCACAAGTTACGCGGTAGTAACTTACGGTTGCGTAGGTTATCTTTGTCCCATGAGCTCCACTCCGTCCCGGTCCGACCGCAACACACTGGGCGTGGCCGTTGCGGCCGTCAAGCCTCTGTTGCGCGGCTGGATCCACGCAGGATCGTTCCCGCTGGTTCTGGCCGCAGGAATAGTCCTCGTGGCCCTTGCCCCCAACGGCAAGGCACGCATCGG
>DATCQG010000401.1:0-7710 GCA_036569625.1 Dermatophilaceae bacterium
CACGGTGACCGGCTGCTCTGGCACGGTCACGCTCTTTGCGGGCTGTGGCCACATCGGAAAAGACGGCCAGCTCGTGCGGCCCGCCGGTTTTCTCCCCCAGCACCTCCAGCTGGCCCTGGACGGCATCGAGACGTCGCTGAGCGATCGCCAGCTCGGACCCGAGCTCCTTGGTCTGCCCCCACAGCCCCCAGGCCCTGGCCCCGATGTAGACGCCCGAGAGCAGCACCACAAGCACCCAGATCAGAAGCCACCACATGAGGCTGGACCTTACCCGCTCGGTGGTGTCGCGGTGGCGGACGCGGCATACGCGTCGAGAGCCTCCCGAGCGCCACGCTGCACTGCGAGCGCAAGGTCTGCCGGCTCGAGGACGGAGGCTTGTGACCCCAGTCGCCACATCAGACGGCGCAGCCATGCGGTGTCGGCGGTCCGCAGGGTGATGACCGCTCCGCCGCCCGGGGTCGGCTCGACACTCTCGGTGGGGTAGTAGTCGCTCACCCACGTCGCCCCGGGTCCCAACGCCACGCGTACCAGCTGGTCGTCAGCACGTGGCGTAAACACTCCCGAGTCCAGATCGCGTGGCTCGGCGCCAGCGGGCGGCGTGCCGTCCTCATCCAGGATCGTGAGGATCTCGATCCGGTCGACGCGGAACAATCGGACGTCCTCTGCTCGATGGCACCAGCCCTCGAGGTACCACTGCGCGTCGAAGTTGATCACCCGCATGGGGTCGACGTCGCGCTCGGTGGACTCGTCACGCCCTGGGACGAGATAGCGCAGGTGGACGCGCCGATGGGCAGCCAGGGCCTGCTGTGCCAGGGCCAGGGCCTCCTTGCCCGCGCCCTCGTCGATCACCACCTGGATGCGAGAGCTCCCTGCAGCGGCCGCGCCCGTGGCTGCCTCGAGCTTGGCCAGTGCGCGAACCACGGCGTCACGCTCACCGATACCTGGGACCGCGGCCAGGGCGCGCAGCCCCACGATCAGGGCAAGGGCCTCGTCGACCCCGAGGCGCAGCGGACGCTTGATCGTGTCGGCGTTGCCCAGATAGACCCGGCCGCTCTCCCACTCTGCCTCGATCAGGTCGCCGTGGTAGCCGCCGGGGGTGCCGCACAGGAACAACAACGCCAGATCGGCTTCGACCTGTGCTGGCGTCACTCCGAACTCGCGCGCAGTCTCCTCGATCTCAACACCTTGTCGGTTCAGCAGCCATGGCACCATCGTGAGCAGTCGGGACAGCCGTTTGGTTGCCGACTCCGGTGCCTGTCTGGCTTGACCGACCTGCCGCGATGTCTCCGAGGCGCTCATGCCCTCGCCCTTTCGCTGCCGGGCCACGGGCCCAGTGCTCCGGTCAACCTGCGGATCACGGACTCCTTCAGCTCGGTGGGGTTCTCGACGACGACGTCCGGACCGAAGCTGCTGATCTCTTCGGCAAAGGCCTCGGTGTCGGTGAAGTCGAGGTCGACCTGTGACCAGGTGTCGTCGAGATCCCGGAGGGTGCGGGCCCGGCGGCGCAGGCTGTGACCAGCCGCCACACGTACCCGCAGCACGGCTGGCTGGGGATCGCTCTCCACTGCAATGGTGCTGATCATCGCCTTCGGCTGATGATCGGCAGGCACGTCGTATGACGCTGCCCCGCCCTCGGTGGCCACCTTGCCTTCGATCCTGCCCAGCCGGAATACCCGCGGGGCATCCCTGTCGGTGTCAAAGCCGGTGAGGTACCAGCGACCGTGCCAGGAGGCGATCCCCCACGGCTGGACGTGACGCACGGCCACCTCTCCGGAGGCTGCAGTCCGATAGGTGAACGCCACCGGAATACGTTCCAGCACAGCGTTCTTGACCGATTCGAAGGCGGGCTCAGCGGTCCGGACGCGGGGCTCTATGCCGATCAGCGACGCGTCGTCACGTTCCACTCCCGCAGCCTCGAGCTTGCGCAGGGCCTGGGCCGCGGGTCCTGCCAGACTGGCCTGCGCCCACGCCCGGCTGGCCAGGCCGAGAACGGCAAGCTCGTCGGCGGCGAAGGAGATCTCCGGCAGGGCGTACTCGCGGCGGTCGATGCGATATCCGGGCTCGTCGTCGAATAGTGCGTCGCCCGGCTCGGTCACCAGCGGGATGCCGAGGTCGCGTAGCTCGTCCTTGTCGCGTTCGAACATCCGGTCGAAGGCCTCCAAGGATGCGGTCGTGCCGTACTGCGGGACCGCGTCGCGAATCTTGGCCTTGGACAGTGGCTGACGCGTATAGAGCAGGCAGATCACCAGGTTGAGCAGACGCTCGGTCTTGGCGGACGCGTTGGGCTGGGCCTTCATGAGAGTGGACGCTACCCGACCGTGAAGCGCGCTGTGGCGCGCTACCACCAGTACTGTTCGTGGCGTGATCCAGTGGCGCGAGGCAACCGTCGAACGGGTCCGGGCACGGTGGCCCGGGGCCACGGAGCTGGACGTGTCACTGGCGGGTCCGGCCGGCGGGACGATCCAGGCCCTGGCCTACAGCACTCTGGTGGGTGAGCCCCGACCGGGCGACCGGGTACTGCTCAATGTCGCAGCGTTGGAGCTCGGACTGGGCACGGGCGGGATGGCCCTGATCGTGGCGATCCCCGACCGCTTGCCGGCCGACCCGCCCCCGGCCCCCGGTCACATCGTGAAGGCTCGGTACACGCCACTGCAGACCGTCGTCCTGGGCGTCGACGAGCAGGAGAGCCCGCACCACGAGATCCTCCGCGATGCCACGGGGATCGACGCCATGCCCGTCATCGTGGCTGATCTGCACTCGGCAGTGCCGGCGATCCTGGCCGGTCTTCGCGAGACAGACACTGAGGTCCGGGTGGCCTACGTGATGACCGACGGTGGTGCGTTGCCCCTCGCGTTCTCGCGGACCGTGGCCGGGCTGTCCGAGGCGGGCTGGCTGACCGGCACCATCACAGTGGGCCAGGCCTTTGGCGGCAACCTCGAAGCCGTCAACCTCCACACCGGTCTGCTGGCCGCGGCCCATGTCCTGCACGCAGACGTGGCGATCGTTGCCCAGGGCCCCGGCAATCTGGGCACCGACTCCCCGTGGGGCTACTCCGGCGTGGCGACCGGTGAGGCGGTCAACGCGACCGCGGTGCTCGGCGGGCGGGCCATCGGCTCCCTGCGCGTCTCCGAGTCCGACGAACGCGAGCGACACCGCGGCATCTCCCACCACAGTCTGACGTCATACGGCCGGGTGGCCATGGCGGCGGCGGATCTGGCGGTCCCGTTGCTCGGCGGAGAGCTCGGTGAGCGTGTTCTCGAACAGGCACGCGAGCTGGTCCGGGAGAGCGCCGGTCGGCTCACACTGCACGAAGTCGAGACCCGCGGCCTGCTCGACGCGTTGGCACAGAGCCCGGTGCGCTTGTCCACCATGGGCCGTGGGCTCGACCAGGACCAAGGCTCGTTCGTGGCCGCTGCAGCAGCCGGTCGACTTGCGGCAACCCTGCTGCGCCATTGAGGCCTACCCGTTGTCGTTGTCGTTGGCGATGACTGCGAGGTCCAGGTGGCCGGGGCGACCGAAAGCACACGACCAAAGCCAACAGGGCCGGATCAGCTCAGTGAGCGTCGACCAGGTCCACCACGAAGATGAGGGTCTCGCCGGGCTTGATCGCGCCACCGGCGCCGCGGTCGCCGTAGGCGAGACTCGCAGGAATGGTCAGCTTGCGCCGGCCGCCGACCTTCATGCCGGCGATGCCGTCGTCCCAGCCCTTGATGACCTCACCCACGCCCAGCCGGAAGTCCAGCGGCGCACCGCGGTTCCACGAGGCGTCAAACTCCTCGCCCGTGGAGTGTGCCACCCCGACATAGTGGGCGCTGATGGAGTCGCCAGCCTTGGCCTCGGCGCCGTCGCCCAGCACGAGCTCCTCGATGACGAGGTCGGTGGGCGCGGTGCCCCCCGGGAAGTCGATCTCGGGCTTGGTGGTGCTGGGGTCAAAACCCATGGTGGGTGGGACCTTTCAGTTGTTGTGGTTGTCGATCGGGGTCACGTCGCGGCCAGGAGGTCGATGACGAAGACCAGAGTGTCCTTGGCGGTGATCAGCGGCGGAGAGCCCTTTGCGCCATAGCCGTCGGCCGGGGGCACGACGAGCAGAATTCGGCTGCCGACGCTCTGTCCGACCAGACCCTTGTCCCATCCGGGGATGACCTGTCCGACGCCGATCTGAAAGTCGACCGGCGCACCGCGATCGCCGGATGCGTCGAACTTCTTGCCATCCTTCCACAACACCCCGGTGTAGTTGACCGTGATGTTCTGACCCTTCTTCACGACCGGCCCTGCGCCCTTGATCAGCGGCTGAACGATCAGCGTCGTCGGCGCTGCGGTCTTGGGGACCGTGATCTGCGCGGCCTTGGCGCCATCGACCGTGGCCGTCGGGAGCCCGGCCTTGGGCGCAACGGTGGCGCCGGTGGCAGTAGCCAGTGGGGTGGTCGCAGAGACCAGGTCGATGAGGAACACAACGGTGTCTGTGGGCCCGAAGCCTGCCTGAGGGTTGCCCTGCGCGCCGAAAGCGTCAGCCGGAGGTATCGCGATCAGCAACCTGGAGCCCAGCTGCTGGCCGCTGACGCCTTTGCTCAGTCCCGGCAAGCTGGACGAGAGGTTCTGGACCGCCGGTCCCTTGTCCTTGCCGGCCGCGTCCTTGCCGAAGTTGGACTCGAGCTGCTTACCGTCCTTGCCATTGAAGATCTCGTACCTGAAGCTGATCGAGTTGGCCTTCGAGATCTTGGCACCCTTGCCTGCCGTGATGACCTTGGTGGTGGTCACCTTCACGCTCAGCGGCTTGGTCTTGAAGGTCACCGTTGGAGCCTTGTCGGTGCCCCCGACCGTTATCGAGTCCAGGGGAGCCGCCTGGGAGTCAGTCTTGGCCGAGCTGCAGGCCGCCAGGAAGACGAGGGGTATGACTGCGGCAGAGACAGCACGTAGACGGGACAGGCGCACGCGAAGACCTCGATCGGTTGTTGTGGATGTTGATCGGTCGTGGTGGATTTTCCGATCCCCACCATAACGCCACGATCCGATGGCCCCGAACCCGAGCCACAACGGTGTCCTCGGTCACATGCTCGAGATCAGCCGCTCCACCCTGGCGTCGACGGCGGCGAAGGGGTCCTTGCACAGCACCGTCCTCTGGGCCTGGTCGTTGAGCTTGAGATGCACCCAGTCGACGGTGAAATCCCTCTTCTGCTCCTGGGCCGCCCGGATGAAGTCGCCGCGCAGCTTCGCCCTCGTGGTCTGCGGCGGCACGCTCTTGGCCTCGAAGATCTCCGGGTCAGAGCAGACCCGGGCGGCGTTGCCGTGACGCTGCAGGAGGTAGAACAGGCCGCGCTCACGGTTGATGTCGTGGTAGGCCAGATCGAGCTGGGCAATCCTTGGGCTGGAGAGGGAAAGGCCGTTCTTGACGGCGTAGCGCGAGATCAGCAGGTACTTGATCACCCAGTCGATCTCGGTGCCCACCAGGGCCAGGTCCCCGGTCTCGACCGCCGTGAGCGTCCTGTACCAGAGGTCGAGGACCATCTTGTGGGTCGGATCGTCCAGGCCTTCGCGGTCCACGAAAGCCGTAGCACGTTCGTAGTACTCGCGCTGGATCTCCAAGGCGCTCATCTCACGGCCGTTGGCGAGCTTGACCTTCTTGCGGCCGGTGAGGTCATGGCTGATCTCGCGAATCGCGCGAATCGGGTTCTCGAGGGTCAGGTCCCGAATCACGACGCCCGCCTCGAACATCCGCAGCACCAGATCGGCCGAGCCGACCTTCAGCATCGTGGTCGACTCGCTCATGTTCGAGTCACCGACGATCACGTGCAGCCGGCGGTACTTCTCGGCATCGGCGTGCGGCTCGTCCCGGGTGTTGATGATGGGGCGCGAGCGCGTGGTGGCGCTGGACACGGCTTCCCAGATGTGGTCGGCACGTTGGCTGACGCAGTAGGTGGCACCTCGCGATGTCGTGGTGATCTTGCCCGCGCCGCAGATGATCTGGCGGCTCACGAGGAAGGGAATCAGGACGTCGGACAGCTTCTGGAACTCCCCCGCCCGGCCGACGAGATAGTTCTCGTGGCAGCCGTAGGAGTTGCCTGCCGAGTCGGTGTTGTTCTTGAAGACGTAGATCTCGCCGGCGATGCCTTCGTCGGCGATCCGTTGCTGTGCGTCGGCGACAAGTCCCTCGACGATGCGCTCACCAGCCTTGTCGTGAGTGACGAGCTGCCGCACGTCGTCGCACTCGGGAGTGGCGTACTCGGGGTGGCTTCCCACATCGAGATACAGCCTGGAACCGTTGCCGAGAAACACGTTTGAGGACCGACCCCAGGACACGACCTTGCGGAAGAGGTAGCGAGCAACCTCGTCGGGGGTCAGGCGTCTTTGTCCGTCGAAGGTGCACGTGACGCCGTACTCGTTCTCGATTCCGAAGATCCGACGATCCATGTCATCACTGTAGGTGGACGTGGCCACTTCCCGCTGAGCGAACGACTCAATCTCGCCTCCCACGGTGACACATTCGGGGCGAAGTGTTTGAGTGGTTGTCATGAAGATCCTGGTGCTCGGCGGGACGTCGTGGCTCGGCGGTGAGGTCGCCCGGGCGGGGCTCGGTCGAGATCACGCGGTGACCTGTCTCGCGCGGGGTGAGTCCGGGCAGGTGCCCGTGGGAGCGACCCTGGTCAGCGCCGACCGGGAAGAGGCAACGGCATACGACCGGGTATGTGACCAGGACTGGGACGGCGTCGTGGACGTCTCGTGGCAACCCGGGTTCGTTCGCAGAGCTGTCAGTGCCCTCGCCGCACGCACCGGCAGGTGGGTCTACGTCTCCTCATGCTCGGTGTACGCGGCACACGACACGATCGGCGCGGACGAGTCGGCCGCCGTGCTGCCGGCCTTGGTGGAGGACAAGGCGACGAGGGAGACGTACGGCGAGGCGAAGGTTGCCTGTGAACGCGCCGTCCTCGGGGCAGTCGGCAAGGACAGGACGGTAATCGCCCGGTCGGGCCTGATCGGTGGGCCGGGTGACCACACCGACCGGACGGGCTACTGGCCGTGGCGGTTCGCGCATCCCGCGACAGACGACGGCAGTGTGCTCGTCCCGGCTGAACAGGACACCTCGACGCAGGTCGTGGATGTCCGGGACCTGGCGGTTTGGATCGTTCGCTGCATCGAGGACTCGGCCAGCGGCATCTTCAACGTCTCCGGACCGGCGACTCCCCTCGCCCACCACCTCGCTGCCGCCCGCGCAGTCGCCGGTCACAGCGGACCGCTCGTCGCCGTGACCAACGAGTGGTTGGTCACCCACGAAGTACAGGAGTGGTCAGGGCCGCGGTCTCTCCCCCTTTGGCTGTGCACGGCAGGTTGGGAAGGCTTCGCCGCGCGCTGCACCGACGCCGCCGTCGCAGCCGGCCTGGTCTGCCGCCCCCTCGAGCAGACCCTGTCGGACGTCCTGGCCTGGGAAGGCTCCCGGAACCATGGTGAGCCACGCCTGGCCGGGCTCGAGCCGGTCCAGGAACACCATTTGATCGAGGCCGCGAATGGCTGAGACACGCAAGCCGACGGGCCGCGCCGACCCACCGGTGGACCGGCTTCGTGAAAGTCCCCGTACATATGGGACGATTCAGGATGTGACCGCCTCGCCAGAGACTCTGAACGAGGCCTCGGTCGAACCGGCCCATGCGCCTGAGGAGCCCAGCTCCGCAGCCTACGGGCTGTTGTCCCGCGCCCAGGCCCTCGCCGATGGACTCC
>DATCQG010000402.1:0-2288 GCA_036569625.1 Dermatophilaceae bacterium
ATGGATCCCCGGTCGTGGCATAGGGGTGTGAACGTGAGCCTCCGCAGACGGTCCTGAACTCACATTGCC
Organism: Dermatophilaceae bacterium; assembly: GCA_036569625.1. Taxonomy (GTDB): domain Bacteria; phylum Actinomycetota; class Actinomycetes; order Actinomycetales; family Dermatophilaceae; genus UBA4719. The sequence continues at coordinate 70 of DATCQG010000402.1, forward strand.
CGCATCTGCCGCCGAAGCCGTCGGGGTTACGCAGGTCTTGGAGTAGCTCGGAGCCGCGGTAGATCTCGGGAAAGGACTGGTCGCGCACGGAACCGACGGCAATGGGGAGGAACCCGCTGGGGTACACCGCTCCGACGTGGTCGACGAAGGCGAAGCCGCGACCTGAGTTGACGTCGATCGGTGGACGGGGCAGCCGCGACGGCTCGTGCCCGGTAAGGAGCTCGGCGGTTTCCCGACGCAGCTGAGAGCGCAGCGGACCCACAGGAAAGACGTCGTCGAGGGCTGTCACGCCCGCGCGCTGGATGGCGATCCGCCGGAAGTGGGGTGCCTCGGTGGTCTTGATCGCTACGAACGCTGAAACGTCGTGCAACCAGTGCAAGACCTCCTCCTCCTGGGCCGCGGTGAGGGGTTCCAAGAGCTTGCCCCGCCCGGTCGGGACCAGGAAGAACACGCTCCACAGTGCGGCCCCCATCTCGAGTACCGACTTCAACATCCGTGGGAGCTCATGGACGTTGCCTCTGGTGACGGTGGTGTTGATCTGCAGGCGCAGGCCCACTTCACGAACGGTGCGCGCCGCGTCCAACGTGGCGTCGAAGACTCCCTGGACGCCTCGGAACGCATCATGGCTTTGGGCGGTTGCGCCATCCAGGGACAGCGAGACTGCTTTGGCTCCGGCGTCGCGCAGCTCGACCATGACCGAGCGGGTGAGGCGGTCGGTGACCGAGGGGGAGAGGGCCATGCTCAGCCCGTTCCGCGTGCCGTGCGCCACCAGCTCGGCCAGGTCAGGTCGCTCGAAGGGGTCACCACCGGTCAGCACGACAAGTGGGCGTGGCGAACCGAAGGAGGCGAGGTCGTCAAGCAGCCGCCGACCCTCGTCCGTGCTGAGCTCGAAGGGGTTACGGGTCCGGATGGCGTCGGCCCGGCAGTGGGTGCACACGAGCTGGCAGGCGCGCGTGACCTCCCAGATGACGATGAAGGGCCGCTCGGATGCGTCGTGGTGCATGAACCTCACGGCCCGCTTGGTCGATGCGTCACCGTTTGGGTTTACAAGTGGTGCGCATCCAGCGCTCCGTAGGGGGATGGCGTTGGGCGTGTTCCACCTAGGCGGGGCGACAGACGTCGCTGCTCCTTCATCGATTGCACGGTCGAACTTGTTTTTACTACAGATATCAGGAAAACTGCAAACCATGTCCCAGCCCCGAGATGCGGCGATCAACCCTACGCCGCGTTCACCGGTGCCGAGCGGCTCCGCAGCGACCCCCCGTCGCTCAGGCCGCTCAGGCTTGAGCCACCATCAGGTGCTTGCCAGCACCAGTCGCATGGCGGTCCTCGAGCTTCTGCGATCGCGCGCCCAGCCGCTCGGTGTGGGCGAGGTCGCCCAACACGTCGGGCTGCACCAGAACACCGTGCGGTCCCACCTCGACCTGCTGGTGGACTCCGGGTACGCCGTGAGGCGCAGCGAGGACCCGAAGGGACCCGGTCGCCCCCGGGTGGTCTACGAGGCGACCGCTGCGCCCGAGGGCGAACGCAACTACCGGCTCCTGGCCGAGGTGCTGGCCCAGCACCTGCTCGCCACCAGTGAGCGGCCAGGCGAGGCCGCTATCAATGCCGGCCGGAGCTGGGCCGGGTTGACGGGCCAACGACAGCACCTGGGTGCCGCCGCGGTCGCGACGCCCCAGATCAGCGAGGAAGCAGCCATCGAGGCGATCGTACGGATGCTCGGCGACATCGGCTTCGCCCCCGAGCTGAGCGCCGATCGCACGGCCATCAAGCTGCACCGCTGCCCGTTTCGCGAGCTGGCCGAGAGCAACCCGGACGTGGTGTGCGGAGCGCACCTGGGAATGATCCAAGGCGCACTGGCCGAGCTTGGTGCCCCGGTCAGCGCCACCCGCCTGATCCCCATGGTCCAGCCCGACCTGTGCATCGCCACCCTGACCCGATCAGCCACCGCGACCGCCAGGTGACGCGGAACGTGAGCAGCACCGCGGCTCCCGGCACGGCGGCTTCCGGCACGGCAAACACCAGCACCGATGTCCCCCACGCTGCCTCCCCCCGGCCCGGACTGGCCCGCCACCGGATGCCGGTGCTCGCTCTCGGCGCCGCATCGCTGTTGGGTGGTCTCGCTGGTGGCTTGGCGCGGCTCGGCGCCGGAACCCCGAGCCCTGCCGGGGCCGCTGCCGGGCACGGAGTACTGATGACCCTGGGCTTCCTTGGCACCC
>DATCQG010000403.1:0-1568 GCA_036569625.1 Dermatophilaceae bacterium
GCGCACGAACCCCATCTACCGGATGGTGCACTCGGGCGCGCGAGGAAACCTGATGCAGCTCCGCCAGATCGCCGGTATGCGTGGTCTGGTGTCCAACCCCAAGGGCGAGATCATCCCGCGCCCCATCAAGGCGAACTTCCGCGAGGGCCTGTCCGTCCTGGAGTTCTTCATCTCCACGCACGGCGCCCGCAAGGGCCTGGCCGACACTGCGCTGCGTACCGCCGACTCGGGTTATCTGACCCGTCGTCTGGTGGACGTCTCGCAGGACGTGATCATCCGTGAGGACGACTGCGGCACCGACCGTGGACTGAAGATGCCGATCGCGGTCACGGTGGACGGCAAGCTGCGCAAGCACGACGACGTCGAGACCAGCGTCTATGCGCGAACCCTCGCCGAGGACGTCGAGGTCAAGGGCTCGGTCCTGGCCAAGGCCGGCATCGACCTCGGTGACGTTGTCATCGACGCGCTGATGGCGGCTGGTGTCACAGAGGTCCGGGTCCGCTCGGTCCTGACGTGTGACTCCAAGGTCGGCACCTGCGCGGCGTGCTACGGCCGATCCCTGGCCACCGGCAAGCTGGTGGACATCGGTGAGGCGGTCGGCATCATCGCCGCCCAGTCCATCGGTGAGCCCGGCACCCAGCTGACCATGCGCACCTTCCACACCGGTGGTGTGGCAGGCGACGACATCACGCAGGGTCTTCCCCGCGTCGTCGAGCTGTTCGAGGCCCGCACCCCCAAGGGTGTTGCTCCGATCGCCGAGGCCAACGGACGCGTCCAGATCGAGGACACCGACAAGACCCGTCGGATCGTGCTCACCCCGGACGACGGTTCCGAGGAGCATGCCTATCCGGTGAGCAAGCGTTCGCGTCTGAACGTTGCCGATGGTGATCATGTCGAGGTCGGTCACAAGCTGGTCCAGGGTGCGGTCGACCCCAAGCAGGTCCTGCGCATCCTCGGCCCGCGTTCGGTTCAGATGCACCTCGTGGATGAGGTCCAGAAGGTCTACCGCCAACAGGGTGTCTCGATCCACGACAAGCACATCGAGGTGATCGTCCGTCAGATGCTGCGTCGGGTCACGATCATCGAGGCCGGTGAGGCCGACCTGCTGCCCGGTGAGCTGGCCGAGCGTGGGCGCTTCGAGTCCGAGAACCGTCGCGTGGTGGCCGAGGGTGGCAAGCCTGCATCCGGTCGCCCCGAGCTGATGGGTATCACCAAGGCTTCGCTGGCGACCGAGTCGTGGCTGTCAGCGGCGTCCTTCCAGGAGACCACGAGGGTGCTGACGGATGCGGCGATCCATGCCAAGTCCGACACGCTGCTGGGTCTGAAGGAGAACGTCATCCTCGGAAAGCTCATACCGGCAGGCACCGGCCTTCCGCGCTACCGCAACATCAAGGTCGAGCCGACCGAAGAGGCCAAGGCCGCGATGTACGCCATGCCGAACTACGAGCAGTTCGACTACCCGGCCTTTGGGCCGGGCACAGGTGAGGCCATCCGTCTGGATGACGCAAGCCTCGGCCTGGACCGCGACTGAGAGACACGGCATACGGCAGTCGTATCGGCGGGGGGGG
>DATCQG010000404.1:0-2929 GCA_036569625.1 Dermatophilaceae bacterium
GAGGCCGAGCTCCGCCAGGCTGTATGCCGTGACGTAGGTCAGGCCCTGCGCCTCCAGCTTCTCCCGCGCCCCGGTCGCCCGGTCGGCGATCGTCGCCACCGCGACCACCTCGGCGCCCTCCTCGCGGGCTGCCGCAACGGCATCCATCGGTGAGGCCCCCGTGGTCGTGGTGTCCTCGACGATGAGCACCCGACGCCCCCTGATCGACGGCCCCTCGATGCGCTGCTGGAGACCATGGGCCTTGCCGGACTTGCGCACGACGAAGGCATCCAGGTGCCGGCCCTCCGCTGACGACGCGTGCAGCATGGCGGTCGCCACGGGGTCTGCGCCGAGGGTGAGCCCGCCCACGGCCTCGAAGTCGAGGTCCTTGGTCAGCGCGTTCATCACCTGCCCGACCAGGGGCGCGGCCTCGCCATCGAGGGTGATGCGACGCAGGTCGACGTAGTAGTCGGCTTCGCGCCCCGAGGACAAGGTGACCTTTCCGTGCACGATGGCCTTGGCCTTGATCAGCTCGAGGAGGCGGTCGCGCGGCGAGAGGATGGTGGAACGGGGGTCAGCGTTGGTGTCGGTCACGAGGCCCGAGCCTATCTCCGGACGGCTACTCCTTGCGGCGACGGACGGAGGCGGCACGGCCTGAGAGGGCACGGATCAGAGGGCGAGGGGCCAGCTGAGCGATGCCGGCGATCACCTTGTACTTGACTCCTGGGATGGAGATGACCTTTCCGGCCCTGACGTCCTCCAGGCAGTCACGGACCAGCCGGTCGGCCTCGAGCCACATGGCGTTGGGCAGCCTGGACATGTCGACGTTGGCGCGCTCGTGCATCTCGGTGTGGACGAACCCTGGGCAGAGCGCTGTCGCCGAGACCCCGGACCCGGCCAGCTCGTGCGCCAGGGTCTCGGTGAACGACGTGACCCACGCCTTGGACGCGGAATACGTTCCCGTCGGGACGAAACCGGCCATCGACGACACGTTGATGATGGCCCCACGACCGCGGTCCTTCATCGACAGGGCGCCTGCGTGAGACAGGACCAGAACCGCACGGCAAAGGACGTCGAGCATGGCCACCTCATCGTCGAGATCGCCCTTGAGGAAGCTCTTGCTCATGCCGAACCCGGCGTTGTTGACCAGCAGGTCGATGGGGTGGTCGCGATCGGCCAGGCGCTTGGCGACACGCTGGAGGGCAGGCCGCTTGGACAGGTCCGCCGCCAGGATCTGGACGTTGATGGAGTGTTTCGCGCGCAGCTCGTCCGAGACGTTCTCCAGCCTGGCCCGGTCGCGGGCAACGATGACCAGATCATGGCCCCGATCGGCCAGCTCACGGCAGAAGGCGTATCCGATTCCGGCGGTTGCCCCGGTGACCAGCGCAGTGCTCATGAGACGCAGCCTATGCGGCCCTCCTAAGGTTGCTCCTGTGCGCATTGCTACCTGGAACGTCAACTCCATCCGCTCACGCGTCGACCGCGTCGAGGCCTGGCTCGAACGCAGCGACTGCGACGTGCTCGCGATCCAGGAGACCAAGGCCAAGGAGTCGCAGTTCCCGACGGAGCAGCTGACCGCCCTCGGCTACGAGGTGGCCCACCATGGGTTGAACCAGTGGAACGGCGTCGCGATCCTCTCGAGGGTCGGCCTGGTGGACGTCGAGGTCGGCTTCCCGGGCATGCCCTCGTATGGCGACCCGATGGCTTCCGAAGCGCGAGCCCTCGGTGCCACCTGCGGCGGCGTGCGGGTGTGGTCCCTCTATGTCCCCAACGGTCGTGCGCTGGGTGACCCGCACCTCGCCTACAAGCTGGACTGGCTGGAGGGCCTGCGCCAGGCTGCCGGTGGCTGGCTGGCGACGGATCCCTCCGCGCAGATCGCCCTGGTGGGCGACTGGAACATCGCGCCGCAGGACGAAGACGTCTGGGACATGGCGGTATTCGCGGCAAGCACCCACGTCTCTCCGCCGGAGCGCGCAGCATTCCAGGCGATCGTGGACGTCGGCTACAGCGACGTCGCCCGTGCCTACACTCCCGGGCCCGGCGTCTACACCTACTGGGACTACACCCAGCTCAGCTTCCCGAAGCGGCACGGGATGAGGATCGACTTCGTGCTCGGCTCCCCCGCCTTCAGCTCCCGGGTGAAGGGCGCTTCGATCGACCGCGAGGAGCGCAAGGGCAAGGGCGCCAGCGACCACGCGCCCGTCATCGTCGAGCTCGAGGACCTCTGAGGCATGAGCACCGTGAGCCCCACCACCAGCGTGACCCCGCAGGACCTCGCCGATGCCCTGACCGCACTGCGCGACAGGCCTCCTCTGGTCCAGTGCCTGACCAACATCGTCGTGGCGGGGTGGACCGCGAACGTCCTGCTCGCCGTCGGCGCCGCCCCGGCTATGGTCGACAACCCTCACGAGGCCGGTGAGTTCGCTGCCATCGCGGGGGCCGTGCTGGTCAACCTCGGTACGCCGTATGACGACACCGCGCACGCGATGCACCTCGCCGTCGCCGGTGCCAAACCGACGGGAACCCCGTGGGTGCTCGACCCGGTCGCCGCTGGCGCGCTGGGATGGCGGACCAGCCTGGCTCGGCAGCTTCTCGGCGAGGCTCGACCGACGATCGTTCGCGGCAATGCCTCGGAGATCCTCGCGCTTGCCGGCGGCGCGGGCGGCCGGGGCGTCGAGTCGGTGGACTCCCCCGAGGCTGCCGCGCAGGTGGCGAGGGACCTTGCCGCACAACTGCAGTCGGTCATCGCCGTGAGCGGCCCGACCGACCACATCACCGACGGCCAGCGGATGGTCCGCCTCTCCAACGGCCATCCCTGGCTGACCCAGGTCACCGGGGTCGGTTGTGCGCTCGGTGCGCTGATGGCCGCGTTTGCCGCCGTGGTGCCAGATGCCGTGGTCGCAGCCGCCGCGGCGACGGCAACGTTGACCGTTGCTGCGGACTCGGCTGC
>DATCQG010000405.1:0-7425 GCA_036569625.1 Dermatophilaceae bacterium
GATCCTGCACAACCTTTGCACCGACGTCTGGACCTACATCTCGATGGGCTACTTCGCCCAGGTGCGCGGCCAGGGCACCGTCGGCTCGTCGACGATGCCGCACAAGGTCAACCCGATCCGCTTCGAGAACGCCGAGGCCAACCTCGAGGTCTCCAACGCCCTCCTCGACGTGCTCGCCTCGACGCTGGTGCAGTCCCGGATGCAGCGGGACCTCACCGACTCGAGCATGCAGCGCAACATCGGCACCGCGTTCGGCCACTCGCTGCTCGCCATCGACAACGCCGGGCGGGGTCTGGCCGGGCTGGATGCCATGCCGGCAACGATGGCTGCCGCCCTCGAGGCCAACTGGGAGGTGCTCGGCGAGCCGATCCAGTCCGCGATGCGCGCCCTCGGCGCTCAGGGCGTCGCGGGGATGGAGAACCCCTACGAGCGGCTCAAGGAGCTCACCCGCGGCCGCCGGATCACGGGTGACGACCTGCGCGAGTTCGTCGCCGATCTGCGCCTGCCCCCCGACGTGGAGAAGCGCCTCCTCGAGCTCACCCCGCAGACCTACGTCGGCCTCGCGCCGCAGCTGGTCGACTATCTCGACTGAGGCGGGCCGCAGCCCCGGACCGGCGCCTCAGCCGACCGGTTCGAGCAGCACCAGGGGAATCTCCCGGGTGGTCCTGGCCTGATAGCCGGCGTAGTTCTGGTGATCGGCAACAACGAGTGGCCACAGCCGCTCCCGCTCAGCCGGGCTGGCAACACGGGCGTTCATCCGCCGGGAGAGCTCCCCTTGCAGGCTCACCCGCACGTCCGGGTTCTCCCGCAGGTTGAGCAGCCATGCAGGTGCCTGGTCGTCCCCACCTCGAGATGCCACCACGACAAGGACCGGACCCTCTTGCAGCGGTGACGTGAGCATGACGGATCGGGGCAGACCGCTCTTGCGACCTGTGGTGATCAGCTCCAGAACCGGCATGTCCATCGCGCTCCACCCGACCCGCCCGCCGCTGACCTTGAGCAGGATGCGGTGGATGGCGTTCATGGCCTTGAAACCGACGTCGCTCAGCATCTGCAGAACCTCACCGCCCGAGACCGCTCAGACGGTGACGGGACCCTTGGGGGTGGAGAACGTGACGGCCAGCAGACCCGGCGTGCCGTGAGGGGCGACGAAGGTGAAGTCGATGACGCTCGAGGTCTGGTCAGCCGGCAGCCCGAGCCACTCGCAGACCCGGTCGGGGTCGCCGGCGATCTCCAGGCCGCTGATGGTGACCTTCGTCTTCGCTCCGAAGGACGGGTGCTCCGTGTGGTCGTCCCACTTGATGTAGAACGGCAGCTGCGGGTCGGCAATGAGCCCCTTGACGCCGAGCTGGCGCCACCTGAGCTCGGTGCCATCCTGGCGGCGGCGGCTGCCGATGACGGACTCACGGCCAAGTCTGCGCTCAGCCTCGGTCAGGTCCTTGACACTGACGACCCACCCGATCCAGCCACCGCCGGCCTCGGAACGGGCACGGACGGCTTGACCGAAGGGCGCCTTGTCGGAGGCTGGGTGGTCAAGCACCTCGACGACCTCGACGTAGATATCGTTGGCAAGGGGAATGATGATGTTGCGTGTACCGAAGCGTGGGTGGATCCCACCATCGACGGGGGTCACTCCGATTTTTTCGCCCAGGCGCTTCGCGGTCGCCTTGAGCCCATCAACCTCGGCGGCATAGGAAACGTGGTCTACTCGCATGGCCGTCATGGTGGCACAAGTCACGTGGGGCCCTTGACCGGGGTCCGATCTTGTGGCCTGGCAGCGCTCGAGCGCTGCCGCACCGCCTCGTAGATGACGATTGCCGCCGAGGCCGCCACGTTCAGGGAGTTGGCCCGTCCTGACATCGGGATCCTGATCTTGTATGCCGCAGCCGCCAGGATCTCGTCGGTCAGGCCGTGCTTTTCGGCCCCGACGGCGATCGCGATCGACCCCGTGTAGTCCACGTCCGTGTAGTCCAGGTCCGTGTCCGGCGTCGTGGCGGCGAGCGCAATACCATTGGCCGACAACCACTTCAACGTCTTGGCCGTGCTGTCCGATGCGACCGGCACCGAGAACACCGTGCCCTTGCTGGCCCGCACCAGGTTGGGGTTCCCCCAGTCGGTGACCGGATCCGCGGCCACGACGGCTTCGATCCCGGCGGCGTCTGCCGTCCGCAGCATCGCGCCGAGGTTGCCCGGTTTCTCCACCCCCTGGCAGATCAGCGCCAGCGGGGCCGGCCCAACCTGAAGGTCGGCGCAGGTACGGACCACGGAGTCGACCACGGCAAGGAAGCCGTCGGGACCCTCGCGGTAGGCGACCTTCTCGAACGCCGCACGCCCCAGCTGCTGGAGGTCCGAGCCCAGGGTCTGCACGCGTCCTACCAGTTCCTGCTGCGCCGCCGGGTCGAGCATCAGGTCGGGGCAGAAGTACACGGCTCGCGGCACGACGCCGGCGTCCAGGGCGAGTGACAGCTCGGCATACCCCTCGATCAGGGTCAGCCCGGCCTCTTCGCGCGCGCGACGGCGACGCAGGGCGACCAGGGACTTCAGTCGTGCGTTGGACGGCGAGGTGATGATGAGGTCGGACATCTCCCGCACAGCATGCCAGCACCGGGCATGCAGCAGAATGCTCAGATGACCAACAACCCAGGGTAAGAGCGGTTCACCATCAAGCAGAAGATCACCGTGATGGTCAACCGGTACGAGATCAGGTCGGTGGACGCCAACGGGGGCGAGGGGCCGCTGATCGCCATGGCGCAGCAGAAGCGGATGGCTTTCAAGGAGCAGGTGACGTTTTATGCCGACGAGGCGCGCACCCAGCCGGTCTTCGGTTTCAAGGCGAGGAAGCGCCTGGACCTGGCTGCGACCTATGACGTGACAGACGCAAGCGGTACGCCGATCGGCAGCTTCCGCAAGGAGTTCGCCAAGTCCTTGCTGCGCTCGAGCTGGGAGCTGACCGCCACCGACGGGCTCGTGGCCACCGGCACCGAGCGCAACCACACCGTCGCCATCGCGCGCCGCCTGTGGGAGCTGGTGCCCGTTGTCAGCGACCTGCCGTCACCGTTCCTGTTCCACTTCGACTTCACGGCGCCGGACGGCTCGATCGTGCTGAGCTCGGTACGCCGTCGGAGCCTGCGTGACCGATACGAGGTCGAGCTTCCCGCGGCGGCGAACGGCTGGCGGCTGGACTGGCGGGTCGGTGCCGCGATGGCGGTGGCCCTGGACGCACTGCAGTCCCGCTAAAACCCCACCGTCTTGGCAAACCTAGGGACGGTGCGGCGGAACCGAGTGCAAACCTAGGGACAAGATCGACCTTGGTCATCTGAGGATGGCCACGTGCCGGGTGTCCGCTCGACGGCAGCCCAACCGTGGGGCGTCAGGGCCCGGTCAGCAGCGACTTGAGGATCGGGACCAGACCGTCCTGGTCGACGTGGTGAGTGACCTCATCGGCAGCAGCCTTGACCTCATCGGGCGCGTTGCCCATGGCCACGCCGCGTGCCGCCCAACGGAGCATCTCGATGTCGTTGCGCTGGTCGCCGACGGCGATCGTCAGCGAGGGCTCGACACCCAACCGGCGCCGGACGAGCTCCAGGGCCGATGCCTTCGAGACACCTTCGGGGTTGATGTCCAGCCAGGCCGTGAAGCCCACCGCGTAGCTCACACCGTGAAGCCCGATCCTCTCGACCAGTGCCAGGAAGTCCTCGGAGGTGCCGGTCGGGCTGCGGAAGGTGACACGTGTCGCGGGCGCCCACGAGAGCTCGTCCCAGGGAACGACGCGGACCTCGCCTTCGAGCTCACCGTCGGGGAAGGGCGCACTCACCTTGAAACCGACACCGAGCTCCTCCACCGCGACGACAGCGTCGGGCCAGGACCCTCGCAACATCTCGAGTGCCGGCGCCGGGTCGAAGGTCACCGTGTCGAGGATGCGGTAGCCATCGTCCTCGTCCGGGTCCAGCTCGAGAGTCACGGCACCGTTGGAGCAGACTGCGAAACCGCGCGCCAGACCGATCTGGTCGATGATCGGCATCGCCGCAACGATGGCACGGCCGGTCGCGATGACGACATGCAAACCGGTCTCGGCCACCTCGAGGACGGCCTCTCGCACAGCCGGCGCCATCGTGCCGTCATGATGGATTGTCGTCCCGTCCAGGTCGAGGGCGATCAGCCGTTCTGCCATCGGTGGCCGTGCTCAGGACGTCGGAGTCAGGACGTCGAGGCCGAGGAAGGGACGCAGCCCGGCTGGCACGACGACCGAGCCATCGGCCTGCTGGTGGTTCTCCAGGATCGCCACGATCCATCGGGTGGTGGCCAGAGTGCCATTGAGGGTCGCGACGTGGCGGGTGGCGCCGCCCTCCGCCTGCGGGTCGCGCTCACGGATGTTCAGGCGCCGGGCCTGGTAGGTCGTGCAGTTCGAGGTCGACGTCAGCTCGCGGTAGCGACCCTGCGTCGGCACCCAGGCCTCGCAGTCGAACTTGCGCGCCGCCGGACCACCGAGGTCGCCGGCCGCGGTGTCGATGATGCGGTAGGGCACCTCGATCCTGGCCAGCATCTGGCGCTCCATCTCGAGCAGGCGTTGATGCTCGGCCACAGCCTCCTCGGGGCGGCAGTAGGAGAACATCTCGACCTTCTGGAACTGGTGCACCCGGATGATCCCCCGGGTGTCCTTGCCGTATGACCCCGCCTCGCGCCGGTAGCAGGCCGACCACCCGGCATACCGCTTGGGACCACTCGAGAGGTCGAGGATCTCGTCGGCGTGGTATCCGGCGAGCGCGACCTCGGAGGTCCCCGTGAGATAGAGGTCGTCGGCCTCGAGCCGATAGACCTCGTCGGCATGGGCGTCCAGGAAACCCGCGCCGGCCATCACGTCTGCCTTGACCAGCGTCGGGGTGATCATCGGGATGAAGCCTGCGTCGACCGCCTGGGCGATCGCCATGTTGAGCAGCGCCAGCTCGAGGCGTGCGCCAACGCCCTTGAGGAAGTAGAAACGCGATCCGCCGACCTTGGCTCCACGCGCCATGTCGAGGGCGTCCAGGCCCTCGGCCAGCTCGAGGTGGTCCTTGGGCTCAAAACCCTCTGCCGCGAAATCTCGTGCAGTGCCAACGGTTTCCAGGACGCTGTAGTTGTCCTCGCCGCCGCTGGGAACGCCCTCAAGGACGATGTTGCCAACGCTGCGGATCAGCGTGGCAAGCTCGGTGTCAGCGGTGTCGGCGGCGGCCTGCAGCTCCTTGACCCGCTCGGAGGTGGCCTTGGCTGCGGCGACCAGCGCCTGCTTCTGCTCACCCTTGGCGGCGGCGACCCGCTTGCCGAAGGACTTCTGCTCGGCCCGAAGCGCCTCGAAGTCGGAGATGGACGATCGGCGTCGCTCGTCCGCGGTCAGGATCGCGTCAACGATCCCTTCGTCCTCACCACGTGCACGTTGAGAAGCCCTCACGGCGTCGGGCTGTTCACGCAGAAACTTGATGTCGATCACGAGCCCGAGCCTATCGGCGGTGAATGCCCGCCCTCGAACCCGTTCCGGACCTCTACGCCGGTATGCCGGGTGCCCGGTCAGCCGTGCACGTCGTGCAGGTGGTGGGTCAGGTCGTGCAGGAAGTACTGGCCAAGGGTCTCGATGGTGAAGACCGAGCCGTTGCTGCGACGACCGGTGCGCGCCCAGTCGCCGTCGCCGACCTCGCCAAAAGCAGCGGCGGCGGACTCGGCCGCCGCAGAGAGCTCACGGCTGACCACTGCCGGGTCCTGTGCGCCATAGGCATCGGCGATCGCCGTGGCGTCCTGGTCCCAGTTCTCGAACGACGGATCCACCTGCGAACGGATGAGCTCCAAGCGCGACTCGAACAGGCGGCATACGTCCCGGACGTGGCAGCCGTACTCCAGCGGCGACCAGACCCGCGGCCGAGGCCGCGCGCCGACATCGGGGCGCTTGAAGACCGCCGGCCAGCGGGCGGCGTTGGCGCGTAGCCCTGAGGCGACCTGCGGACCAGCCACAGACCTGGCATCGAAACCACAGTCGGGGCAGGCCTTCTGCAGGACCCACGTCCAGTCCTTGTCATCGGGTTCGATGCCTTCGGGCTCCATGCCTTCGGGGTCCATGCCGGTCTGGGAGTCGTCGGGCTGAGGGGGAGAGGTCATGGCGCCATCCTCGCGCAGGTTGCGAGATCGGGGGCCGAGGCTCGGGCGGCGGCTTTCCGGTAACCTCGCCTCGTGACAGACCACGCCGGACCGATCGCCCTTGGAGCCCTGGCCGTGATCGTCATCGTGTTGCTGAGCATCTGGCTGATCACCGCGACCTCGGGGGGCACCAGCCAGGCTGCAGCGGTCGTCCGCCGCTTCGGCCGTCGCCGGCCTCCGCGCGAACACTTCCGGCCCGAAGGGGCAGGCAAGTCGTCCGAGGCGTCCAAGCGCCTGGCGGCGATCATCGTCAACCCGACCAAGTTCGACGACATCGAGGCGGTGAGGGCGCAGGTCACCAAGGGCTGCCTCGCTGCTGGTTGGGAAACGCCCCTGTGGGTCGAGACGACTGCCGAGGACCCGGGCACCGGCCAGGCCCGCCAGGCTGTCGCGGACGGCGCCACGCTGGTCTGTCCGCTCGGCGGCGACGGGACCGTCCGCGCGGTCGCTGCGGCGCTGGTCGGGACCGAGACACCCCTGGGCCTGCTTCCCGGCGGCACCGGCAACCTGCTCGCGCGCAACCTCAACCTTCCGGTGGACAACCTCGACGACGCGCTCAAGGTGGCACTGACCGGCCAGAACAAGAGCGTCGACGTGGGGCGGCTCACTGTGGACCACTCCGGCGAGGACGAGAAGGTCGAGGAACACATCTTCCTGATCATGGCCGGCCTCGGCTTCGACGCCGCGATCATGGCCGACGCACCCGAACGCCTGAAGAACACCGTCGGCCCGCTGGCCTATACGTTCTCCGCCGCCAAGAACCTCCGAGGCCCACAGTTCAAGGTCTCGATGAAGATCGACGACGAGCCCGAGCTCAGTCGCCGGACGCGGACCGTCGTCATCGGCAACTGCGGCAAGCTCACCGGCGGGCTCGTGCTCATGCCAGAGGCCCAGGTCGACGACGGCTGGCTGGACGCTGTCATCCTCTCGCCCGCGGGCGTCGTCGGCTGGGTGGCCGTGGCCGGGCGGCTCATCTCCAAGAAGCGCAAGGGCCATCAGCGGGTGGACCACCATCGGCTCAAGTCGGCGACCATCCGGTGCGACCGCCCCCAGGAGGTCCAGATCGACGGCGACACCATGGGCAAGGCTCGCGCTCTGTCCGCGACCGTCGACCCCCTGGCACTGGTCGTCCGGGTGGGCTGACCGATGTCCACGGCATACCGCTTCGACAACCTGTGGCATCTTCGGGCTCCGCGCGAGCAGGTGTATGGCGCGTTGGCCGAGGTCGAGGACTACCAACGATGGTGGCCACAGATCCGCGAG
>DATCQG010000406.1:0-4528 GCA_036569625.1 Dermatophilaceae bacterium
GCGTACGACTCCCCCATCTACATCGCCGACGCGGCGCTCTACCTGATGAACACGAAGCCACAGCTGGGCATCAAGAACCCCTACGCCCTGGATGCCACACAGCTGGCCGCTGCCGTGGACCTGCTCAAGGCGCAGAAGGCCAACGTCGGCGAGTACTGGTCGGACTACCTCAAGGAGACCCAGGCGTTCAAGGCCGGTTCCAGCGTGGTCGGCACCACGTGGCAGGTCATCGCCAACCTCGCCCAGAGCGCCTCGGCGGCAGCTCGGCAGCCGAGAGCCGGCTCTGACCCCTAGGCTGATCCCATGACGGAGCGGACGTTCGGCCAGCCGGCGACGCCTCGCCCCGACCAGGACATCGAGCGGGTTCTCGTCGTGGTGGCACATCCGGACGACTGCGACTTCGGGGCGGCGGGGACCGTCGCCGGCTGGGTCGACGCGGGTCTTGCCGTGACGATCCTGCTGTGCACCCGCGGCGAGCAGGGCGGGTTCGACGACACCAACCGCGAGCAGATGCCCATCATCCGCGAACGCGAGCAGATCGCGGCGTCGGCAGCTCTTGGCGTCACGGACGTGCGTTTTCTGGACGGCCATCGTGACGGTTGGCTGGAACCGTCGTGGGAGCTGCAGCGCCAGATCGTCGAGGTGATCCGCGACGTCCAGCCACAACGCGTGCTGATCCAGTCCCCAGAGCGTTGGTACGACCGGATCCAGGCGTCCCACCCCGATCACCTCGCCGCGGGTGAGGCCGCGATCCGGGCGATCTACCCCGCAGCTGAGAACCGTTTCGCCTGGCCCGAGCTCATCGAGCAGGGACTGCAGCCCTGGCACGTCAACGAGGTCTGGATCATGGCCCATCCAGAGATGACCCATGCGGTGGACATCACCGACGCCTTCGGTCGCAAGGTCGCCGCGCTGCAGGCTCACGTGTCACAGACGGGACATCAGAGCGACCAGCTGGAGGAGTTCCTTCGCGGCTGGGGTACGGCGGTGGCCGCGATGTTCGGCCTTGGCGAGGGCCGCCTGGGTGAGTGCTTCGCGATCATGGACCTGGGCTGGCCCGGGTGAACGTGGATGCCCTGCTGATCAGTGTCTCCCCCGTGGCCGTCTACCTCCTGGTCGCGCTGGTGGTTGGGTTGGAGAGCATGGGCATCCCGCTGCCCGGCGAGGTGATCCTGGTGTCCGCGGCGCTGCTCGCCTCGCGCCACGATCTGGAGATATCCCCGGTCTGGGTGGCAGTGGCGGCAAGTGCCGGTGCCATCGTCGGCGACAGCATGGGCTATCTGGCCGGGCGGCGCTGGGGCTTCCGGATGTTCGACGTGCTGGGACGCCGGTTCCCCAAGCATGCAGGCCCCGACCACCTCTCGTATGCCGAGCACGTGTTCGCCCGGTATGACGTGTGGGCCGTGTTCTTCGGCCGTTTCGTGGCACTGCTCCGTATCTTCGCAGGCCCTTTGGCGGGCGCCCTGCGGATGCGGTATCCGCGCTTCCTGACGGCCAATGCTGTCGGCGGGCTGATCTGGGCCTGCGGAACCACGGCGGCGGTCTACAGACTGGGTGCCAGCGTCGATCAGTGGTTCAAGGATGCGTCCTGGATCGGGCTTGTCCTGGGCATCGGCGCCGGTGTCGCCGTCTCGACGGTATTTCGCCGGCGGTTGGCGGATGCAGTGGTTCGCCATGCAGCAACACTCGAGTCCCGACAAGCCACCCCGACCGCCGTCAGGTCACAGGAGATGCCGCCCGACGGCCCACGCCGTGAGCTCGTGCCGTGACGAGAGCTGCAGCTTCCGCAGCACTGAGGACACATGCGTCTCGACGGTCTTGATCGAGATGAAGAGCTCCTTGGCGACCTCCTTGTACTGGTAGCCACGAGCAATCAGCCTCATCACCTCGCGCTCGCGGGTGCTGAGCCGGTCGAGCTCCTCGTCGATCAGCGCGACCTCACCGGCAGCGGCACCAAAGGCATCCAGGACGAAACCCGCCAACCGGGGGCTGAACACCGCATCGCCCCCCGCGACGCGTCGGATCGCGGTCGTCAGGTCACGGCCGTTGATGGTCTTGGTGACGTATCCGCGGGCGCCGGCCCGGATGACGGCAATCACGTCCTCGGCCGAGTCCGACACCGAGAGCGCGAGGAAGCGGACCGGCTCACCGGACTCGGCCATCACGCCTCGCGATCCGGTGATGACGTCGCTGCCGCCGTTGCCGTTGCCGCCGGGAAGGTGCACGTCCAGCAGGACGACGTCTGGTCGCGTCTGCGCCACCACGACGATGGCACTGTCGACATCCGGAGCCTCCCCCACGATCACCATCGACTCGTCCAGCTCGGCCTTGACGCCGGAACGGAACATGCGGTGGTCGTCGACAAGGACGAGCCGGATGGAGCTCGGTTGCGCGGTCCTTGGCTCGGTCATCAGCGCGTTCCTTCGGTATCGGGTTGAGCAACAGGTGGTGGCTCGGCGACCGTCACGGGCAGAGAAAGGGAGACTTCGGTGCCGTTCTCAAGGCGGCGAACTGCAGCTGAGCCACCGTGCCGAGCCATGCGGCCCAGGATCGACTCGCGCACGCCGAGTCGATCCTGCGGTATGGCGTCCACGTCGAAACCTGGGCCGTGGTCGCGCACAAACGCCTCTACGAGCCCGGACCCCACCTCGACATAGGCAGACACCGGCACCGATCCATGCCGGACGGCGTTGAGCAAGGCTTCGCGTAACGCCCGGACCAGGGCAGTCCCGCCGGCGTCCAGGGGTCGGTCACCGGTGATCACCAGCTCGATGGGTATGCCGTGCACGTCCTCGACCTCGTGCGCGACCTCTGTCACGGCGGAGGCGAGGCTGGCCTTGGAGCCGCGTGGGCCGGCATACAGCCATCCGCGCAGCTCTCGCTCCTGTGCGCGGGCAAGTCGGGTCACCTCGGCGGGGTCGTCCGCCTTGCGCTGGATCAGGGCCAGGGTCTGCAGGACCGAGTCGTGCAGATGGGCGGCGATGTCGGCCCGCTCGGTCTCACGGATGCGCTGCGCCTGCTCGACCCGCAGGTCGCTCCAGAGACGAACGCCCCAGGGAGCCGCGATCAGGGCGGCGCCGGCAAGAACTGCCACGGCCGGGATCCCCACGTCCCACAGCCCGGCGAACCCGCGTCCCTGGGTTGCCAGAGCGACAACGCCGATGGTCGCAAGGGCAATGCCGATCCCCAGACGCAGCAGGCCCGCTCGTCGACCCTCGCCACCCCCGACCAGCCATCGGCCGCGCTCGGCATCGTCGAGCTGTGACCACGCGAGCACCGCTCCGCCGGCGACGGTAAAGAGTGGGATGAGCACGCCCAGTCGCAGGTTGACGCCCTGCCGCTGGGCAACGAGCACCCCACCGAGAAGGAGCAGCCCCACTCCGACCACCAGGTTGCGCAAGGACTCGTTGGCCGGTCGGCCGACTGCCACGGGCTGGGCACCTGGACCGAGGTCGCCCCCACGGGACTGAGGCGTGAGAGCCCACAGGAAGAGGTATGCCGCGACGCCGGCACCGCCTGCGATGGAGGCCAGGACGAACGCCAGCCGCACATGCCGCACGCTGAGACCGAGGTGCTCGGCCAGCCCGGCACAGACCCCAGCCACGTATCGGCCCTGCACCGGACGCTCCAACCGGTGCACCGGACGTCCCACACCGGGGGCGATCGGCGACCGCGGAAGCTCATAGGGAGTGGGCACGAGTCCATCCTCGCCCCATGCGGGGGCGAGATGAGCAGGGAAAGCCCTAACTCAGGGTTCGGTCAGGGTCAGCTCAGGGTCGACCCTCATGGTGGAGGACTGTTGCCGGCGACACGATCGAGACATGAACGAGAACGAGCAGCTCAGCGCCGCACCGCAAACAGGTCTCGACAAGATCTTCGCCGCCCTGCGCGGCTTTGGCGTCCGACGCCGCACCAACGACACGTGGTTCCGCGGCGTGTGTTCAGGCTTCGCCGACCGCCTCGGCGTCGACCCGGTGATCATCCGTGTCGCCCTGGTGGTCCTCGCCCTGATATGGGGAGTCGGCATCTCAATATATCTCGTGGCGTGGGCACTCCTGCCGAACGACAAGAACCAGATCGTGGCCGAACGAGCGCTGCGTGATGGTGACGGGGGCTCGATCGTCGTGGTCGTCTTGGCCGGGCTGTCGCTGTTCGGCGGTTCATGGTGGGGCACGAACTCCGGTTGGGGGTTCCCGTGGGGCCTGGTGCTCGCAGGCGGGCTGATCTGGTGGCTGGTCCAGCGATCGAGCAACCGTCCCGACGCCGACCAGAGGGTGAGCGCCCAATGGGCGCCCACCGCCTCGCCCGCCCCTACCCCCTACACCACCACCCCGTTCAACGCCGGTCAGCCGCAGACCGCCTACCGCCCCGAGGCTCCAAGGAGACTGCGTCGTCGATCGGGTGGCGGGCTGATGGCCCTGCTCGCCATCGGTCTGTCCCTGGTGACCTACGGCTCGCTGAGCTGGCTGGGCAGCGAGTTCCACTGGACCGGCAACCACTGGACGATCGCGATGGCCGGTTCGCTGGC
>DATCQG010000407.1:0-1588 GCA_036569625.1 Dermatophilaceae bacterium
CGATCCCGAACGGCACGGCCCAGGTCGCCACATCCAGCGCCTGACCGGGCTTGCCGCCCCGTGCGGCGAGCCGCCGCTGGGCGATCCAGACCGCCACCACGATTCCCACAAGGATGCACAGGGCATAGGCCCTGACGGGGAACCAGCCGATGAACCAGACCGACCGGTCCGGGCTCGGGATGAATGCGATCACTTCGTGGCGGCCTTGACCTGAGCGACCAGGGCCTCCGGCGTCGACAGGGTCGCGGTGATGTTCTTGCCGTCCAGCTTGACGGTGGGTGTGCTCGACACCCCAGCCTTCTCGGCGTTGGTCTGCGTGTCGGCGACGTACTGGTTGTGCTGGCCCGAGGTGGTGCACTTCTGCCAGGTCGTCAACGCGGCACCCGTGATGCCGACCTCGGAGGCGAACGCCGTGAGCTGGGCGTCGGTGTAGCCGGCACCCTCCTGGGCGGGCTGGGCCGCGAACACTGCTGCGTGGTACTCGAGGAACTTGCCCGCGTCAGAGGCGCAGGCCACCGCGTTGGCGGAGCGCTTCGAGGAGTCGTTCTTCAGGTTGTCGTCCAGGAAGGAGAGGGTGTGCACGATGAGCTTGATCTCACCGGTCTTGGCCATCGAGGCGAATGTTGGCCCCATCGCTTTCTCGAGCGCGCCGCAGGTGGGGCACTGGAAGTCCTCGTAGAGGTCCACCGTTGGCGCGTTGCTCTTGGCCGTCGCTGCGTTGGCGAGGATGCCGCCACCATCATTTGCGACGATCCCCACAGGATCGGCAGAGCCGGCCGAAGGAGTGTTCGTCTTGCCACTGCTCCCGATCAGGATGGCTACAACCACTCCCACGATCAGAACGGCGGCAACGACCGCGCCGATGACAACAGGGTTGGGGCCCTTCTTGGGCGTGACCGTGGCGATCTTCTTCTTGGCGTCTGGACGCATGGGGTGATCTCTCCTCTATCTGAACAAACGGTGATCAAGGCTGTATGTCGTACGTGGCCGCACGACGAGCCACGCCGCACAGGCTACGAGACCTGCGTCGCGAAGGAGGTCTGCGAGGTACTGCGTCTGCCGGGCCGCGACGGTTCCCCCACCGCCGAAGCAGCCGCAGTCGATGCTCAGTCCCCGGATCCATGCCGAGCTGATGCCGATGATGAAGGCCACCATCAGCAGACCGCCCACGGCGGCGGACAGGCGAGTGAACAGGCCTGCGACCAGGAGCAGCCCGATCAGTATCTCGACCACGGGCAGGGCGTACCCCACGTAGCCCGCGAAGTCGTACGGCAGGATCTGGAACGCACGCACCGCCCGTGCAGAGACCAATGGCGAGGTCACTTTGAGCCCCCCGGCCACGATGAGGACGATACCGAGGATCAGGCGGGCCAGCAGACCAAGATGATCGGGCAGACGTTCGGTCCGCCAGGGTCTCTCCAGGTCCATGAGCTCAGCGGTCCTGTCGGACGCCGGCAGCCAGGTCAGCCGAGAGCGTGCGGATCGCCGTGAGGCCATCCACGCGCGACCCGGCGTCGGCCAGGCATCGCACCAGAGCCGATCCGACGATGACCCCGTCGGCGAAGGCCGCGACCTGGGCGGCCTGAGC